>JAUWLF010000021.1 GCA_030613785.1 Chloroflexota bacterium
GGTGGGCCGGGTGGATCCACAGGGCATACAGCCGATGGCCACCGCCAACAGAGGCAAAGACAACACAGCAATCAGCAGGTTTCTCACAAGATGCAGCTATTGCCCTTGGTATTGGTCTTGATTGCGAAGATGCTCCTCATACGTCTCGGCGAAGGCGTGGGAGCCATCAAACTTGGAGAAGAAAAAGAGGTAGCTGGTATCTGCCGGTTCCAGCACTGCCCGGATGGACGCCAAGCCAGGGCTGCATATCGGCCCCGGAGGCAAGCCCGGGTACAGGTATGTGTTGTAAGGAGAGTCGAAGGGAACATCCTCCTCCAGCGACATCGGTATCTTCCACCACTGTCCCGTGTCCTCCTGATAGCCCAGAGCGTACTGTACCGTCGGGTCAGACTGAAGGTACATGCCCTGCTCCAGCCGGTTCAGGTAGACGTTGGCGATAATAGGACGCTCCTCAGCTAGCACAGCCTCCCGTTCGACGATGGAAGCCAGAGTCACCACCTCGTAGATGCTCATTCCCTTATCGGCCGCCATCTGGCGCATCTCAGGCGAGAAGGCCTGAGCGAAGGCGAGCAGCATGAGGTCAATGATCTGGGCAGCACCGTAGTCAACAGGTATCCTGTAGGTCTCTGGGAACAGGAACCCCTCGACAGACGACGGAGCACCTTCCGGATGATCGTACAAGAGGTCGTAGGCGAATTCGCCGCTCTCCACCAAGACCATGAACGTCTGGCTGTCCACCAAGCCCTGTTCCTCCAATAAGGCCGCGACCTCCTCGGCTCTCTTTCCCTCGGGGATCGTTGCCGAAACCTCTCTTAATCGCCCGTGTTGCAGGGACTCTATGATCTCGTCCATGGTCATATCGGCTCGCAGTTCATAGTCCCCAGCCTCCAACTGCGCATCGACCCCCCGATACCGAACCAGCCAGCGGAATAGCTGAGCATCGGAGACAAGACCCTGCCGCTGAAGGCGAGGAGCTATGGTGGCCGCCGTCTCGCCTGGGTTGATGGTGAAGACCACCACTGTGGGGTCATCACCAGCCGGAGTCTCTACCTCGTTGCGTCGAACGTTCATGTAGATACCCAGCAACGCCTTCTCCAAGGACGGGATCTCAATTGCGCTGGAGGTCACCTCTTGAGAGCCTCCCGGGCCCAAGAGGTATCGTCCCCCAAAGACGATGGCGGCGGCCGCAAATGCCAGGGCAAGAAGAATCAGCCCCCAGCGAAGTACGCCCCTCAAGAGGTCGGCTCTGTCCAAGAGTTCCTCCTTTCCTCCGCGCAGGTGAGAGATTCCAGGTAGTCCTGGAGGATTACCGCTGCCGCCACAGCGTCAATCCGGCGCTTCCGGTCCCGCCGCTTCCTCCCAGCCTCGATCATCGCCTGTTGTGCCCGTACCGTGGAGAGTCCCTCATCCCACAGAACGACCGGGGTGTCCACCAGTTCTTGCAGCTTCGCAGCATAGGCCTCTATGTGTCGAGCCTGCACACCTGCCTTCCCGTTCAGCCCCAGGGGATGCCCCACGATGATCTTCTCCACCTCGTGCTCTCTGGCCAACGCCGCGATGCGGTCCAAGTCCCTCCCCTCGGACCGACAGCGAATCACCTGTAGGGGGCGAGCTAGAGTCTGCCCTGGATCGCTGAGCGCCACTCCTATCCGCCTGTCCCCTATATCCAACGCCATGAGACGCATGTGATACCTAGAGCCCTCGCTTTCTAATCAGGGCTGCTCGCCACGGAGGAAATACGCACGGTGATGCGTAGCGAAAGCCACGGCACCCTGCCCCACCATTCCGGGGAGATCTCGACAGAAGGCTGCTGTACCAGTGCCAGATGCCGCTCTAGGTACTCCTCCGCGACTTGCACCGGCTTCCCCCTTATGGCCTCTCTTAGGTCCACCTCATCGATCTCCACCCAGGTGACTCCTTCAGCCGTGACTTGAAGGGCAACCGTGCCATCGTAGTCGGCCTCGCTGACCTCGTCTATGCGGACCTCCGTTTCGTCTGCCAGTAGCTGAAATCCTTCCCGCACCTCCAACTGCAACATGCGCAGTCCCAGGATATCCACATCGTCCCTGTCGATGACGGTTCCTCTTACCAGAGCTCGCATGTGAAGGCCGAGGGAATCGGCCACATCGCCGGGGAATCTATCATACGTTTCAGTCAACACAAAGGCGGTGAGCGATTCGCGCGGCAAGAACTCCTCACCACTCAACTCCACCATCAATGCGCTGTACCCCTCCCCCGTGAGGCGTTGAAGCAACAATTCGCTGAGCTGAACCTTGTCCGCTGCAGTCACGTATCTCACCTGACTCATCGCGCCAGCCTCAGCTGGCGCGATGTTGATGACATTCACCTGGCGATCCAGAGGCCCTTCCACGCGATTAATGGAGTAGGCTGGGACATTGCCGCTTGGCCCCGGCTCTATGGCCTCTATCGGAGCACGGCCCCTGCCACCCACTCGAGGAGGCAAAGTGACCTCCTCCGTGGTGCGGAAACGAATGGTCGTTCCAGCGCTCGTGGCCACTATGGTGTCTGAGACCACTGTGGTGGCCTGGCTTCGTTTGTTGGTGAAAACCACCTCCCCCGTCGCCCTTACGTCTGGCTCATCCCTGACGGCGGTCGTTGCCATCTCGTCGCTACCGACTATGTCGATCTCCACTACGCGGGCCGGCACTCGAAGGGTGATGAAGTCCACGCTCTCCAGATCGGGACTGGCCTCGACGGAGATAGTCGTGATCACAGGATACAACACGGGCTCTAGAGCGACAATCGCTGTTGGTACGAACACCAGCAGAATCACGCCCAGAAACGCCAACATCATCAGGAACATGACAGCGAATACGACTTGCTCGCCAAGTCTGAGAGTGTCGGACACTGGAGGGGCGGTAATCGCCGTTCCTGTGAGTCTCTGTCGAGGCGATAGACCGAGGCCATCAGTCGCAAGGGGTTTCGACCGTGCCCAGTTGGCCTTCTGACCCCTCCCTACCGACGAGAAGGTCCGAAAACCGAGGGAGTGGGCCAGATCCTTCAACCCACGATCCCTAGTCACCAGGGCTACCTCTTTCTCCAGAGCAATGACCTGTCGTCCCAAGAGCTTCAAATCGACGAGACCATCCAGTCCAAGACAGTCCTTGGGGACCACCAGCAGTACACGTTTCCCCTCAGCACTCTTCAATCGCTCACGGATAGCCGCTGCATCGTCACTTTCGTGTAGCTGAATCACCCCTAGCTGGCTCAAGCTCCCTCCCCTGAGTCAACGAAGATCTCCGGTCTCTTCACTTGCCACAGAAGAGACCGCAACGAATCCTCTTGCGTATCACGAAGCATAACATAAGCAGCAAGTGCCGCCGGCGCGACATACTGTTGGCCTCGCAACTGGCCCGTTCTGTCCAGCACACGGGGGATGTCTCGCGGCTCCATCAGTCGCACTTGAGGGTGGCGCGAGACACCGAGTACCTCCATCCAGGGGTGAGAGCGCACCGCCTCCACAATGCCTAACAGTTTACTGCCTCCGCCGCACAGATTGAACCGATGCGGGACTGGATGGGAACCCGAAAGCTTCCCCACGAGAGTCGAAACCGCTCCTAGCCAAGCCTCTGTCACACGACTCATGACAGCCTGTGCCTCGACAGGAATCCCTATCACTCCGCGACTGTAGGCCAGCTTCAATCTCTCAGCTTCTCTCCA
Source organism: Chloroflexota bacterium (assembly GCA_030613785.1). Taxonomy (GTDB): domain Bacteria; phylum Chloroflexota; class Anaerolineae; order UBA7937; family B3-Chlor; genus JAUWLF01. The sequence continues at coordinate 3,682 of JAUWLF010000021.1, forward strand.
AGGCAACTCGAGGACCTCAGCCAGATGTTCCGTGAAATCTCCGCCGCCCAAGGGAATACTGGCCGTCGCCTGGGCCCTACCAGTGTACACCACAGCTATGTCAGTGGCCCTCCCACCTACATCTATGGCCACCGACTGTCTCGCCCCGACCGCCGAAGCCAAGGCTTGCCAACCAGATGATGTCATCAAGATCTCCAAGCCCAAGCCTTCGGCCATCTCTTCCACAGATCTCAGGTACGATGATGAGACAGCCACATTGAAAACCGTGAGTGCGAGCTTCTCCCCCCGGAAACCCAAGGGATCCGTCACACTCCGACCGTCCACCTGTAGGTCGCACACGGAAGTTTCCACCAGTCTCGCCTTCGTGCACTCAGGGTTATGTCGCGACTGCATCTTGCGTCCCAGCCGCCGCAGCGCTAGCCGCTGAGCTCGTTCCGCAACCTCTCTCAACTCTCTCTCAGTTACCCGAGTTGATGGATCCGAACGATGATGCGTCACTGAAAACGTCTCTGCCGTGGTCAAACAGTTGGGCAAACCAATCACGACCCAATCGGGCACCACCTGTGTGCCACAGCACCGAGCAGTCATGTCTTCGGCTCGGCCAAGAGCCTGGCCACAACTTCTACGCACTCTTGAGATGTCAACGACGCGTCCATCCATCCCACACCATGCCTGGCGACAGGACGCACTCCCAACACCCACCACCGAGCATTCGGACCCCCTCATCTCGACCACCAGGGCCTTGACCTGCTCAGTGCCTAAATCCAGAACGGTGCAGAAGGTTGGCCCCTCAACCACGGCCTCATGCCTACGCGCGATCTTAGACAGCAACTCACGCAAATCGGGCTCCTCGCAACTGCGCGGTATGGATGAGCGTGGGGATCCCCGTGGTGGGCTTGTGGAGCACCGGAGGACTTAGCGGTTGGCCACGAGTTCGTTCACGAGGCTCAGAGCCTCACCTATCCGTTCCGCATCCCTTCCGCCCGCCTGCGCCAGGGTTGCACGACCCCCACCACTGCCGCCGACGACCGCTGCAACCTCCTTGACCAAGTAGTCTGCCTTCAGGCCCATGTCGACCAGATCAGGGGTCACGGCTACCACAAAGCCTGGCTTGCCCCCCATCACCGCACCCAGCACGATGACCGCAGACCCTAGTTGGTCTCGCAGCCAATCACTCATCTCCCGCAGTGTCCTCATACTGGCGGCCTCAACCTCTGTGGAGAGCACCCTGATACCATCGACATCACGGACTTGGTCCAAAGCTCTCCCCATCTCTTCCCTGGCAAGGCGCCGCCGCAAACTCCCTATCTCTTTCCGCTGGGCTTCCACCTCATTGAGCAGAGCGCTCACATTCGCGTCGACCTCTGCCGGGGTCCCACCCAACTGAGAAGCTATGGCATCCAGAAGGGAAAGGCGCTGACGGACGTACTGTTCCGCCGCGCGACCAGTGACGGCCTCGATTCGGCGCAGGCCTCTGCCGATGCTGCCTTCGCTCAAGATGTGAAAGGAGCCGATCTGACCGGTGGCCCTCAAATGCGTGCCAGCGCAGAGTTCGCGCGTGTAGTCACCCGCGCTGACTACCCGTACCTGCTCGCCGTATTTCTCGCCGAAAATGGCAAAAGCACCGGAAGCTATGGCCGTCTCATAGTCAGTGATGTTGGTCATGACTGGCAGGTTATCTCTGATTCTGGCAGTGACCAGCCTCTCCACGGAATGAAGTTCATCCGGCGTCACCCCTTGCAAGTGCGTGAAGTCGAACCGGAGCTTGTCGGGCGCAACCTCGGACCCTGACTGCTGGGCATGCTCTCCCAACACCTCCCTCAGAGCCTTGTGCAACAAGTGTGTGGCGGTATGATTGCGTGCGATGTCCAATCGCCTACCCTCATCGACCTTGGCCCGCACCTCGTCACCTTGCCGCAGTCGCCCGCGGGCGACTGTTCCGTAGTGCACACTCAGAGCTGGCAAAGAGCTCTGAGTGTCAGATATGACAATCTCACCGTCAGCACTGGCAAGCAAACCCGCGTCGCCGACCTGTCCACCCGCCTCCGCGTAGAAAGGTGTCTCCCTGAGCACTACACCTACCTCGTCGCCCTCGGCCACTTCACTCACCGCTTGCCCATCCCTCGCCAAGCTGATGATTTGCGTCGTCGCCTCCAACGTGTCATAGCCCCGGAACGCCGTTGGCGGTAGATCCAGAGTGCGATAGAACTCGCTCTGCCGTGCCAAACCGAAGGTTTGCGCCTCGCGTGCCCGCCTTCGTTGCCTGATCATTGCTTTCTCGAAGCCCTCTTCGTCAACTTCGAGGCCCTTCTCGCCAGCCACTTCTCTGGTCAACTCCATAGGGAAGCCATAGGTGTCATACAGTCGGAATACCTCCTCCCCTGGGATTCTGCTCTTCCCTGCTGATGAAATGCCAGCAATCACGTCTTCCAACAAAGCTGAGCCCACCGCCAGCGTGTGTTGAAAACCCCTTTCCTCCTGGGTGACAACGCCCAAGATGAATTGCTCTCGATCCTTCAGATCGGGGTAGTATTCGCCCATGAGCTCCACGACCACCGGCACTATCTCTTCCAAGAATGGCTCTTCCCTCCCAAGCAATCTGCCGTGGCGCACCGCGCGCCGCAAGATCCGGCGCAACACATATCCGCGACCGTCGTTGCTGGGAAGCACGCCATCGGCGATGAGAAAGGTGATGGCACGCCCATGCTCAGCGATAATGCGCAATGACCGGTCCACTGCCTCGTCTTCACGATAGGACTCGCCCACGAGTTCACTGGTCCTCGTCACAATTGGAGCAAGGAGGTCCGTCTCGTATACAGACCCGACGCCCTGCATCACCACGGCGGTGCGCTCCAGCCCCATCCCAGTATCAATGTTCTGCTGCGGCAGCGGGATCAACCGGCCTTCTTTATCCTGGTCATACTCCATGAAGACCAGATTCCAGATCTCCAGAAAGCGTTCGCAATCGCATCCAGGCACACAGCCTTCGCGACCACAACCTGCCTCAGGGCCACGATCAAAGAAGACCTCAGAGCAAGGACCGCAAGGCCCTGTTTCGCCGGCCGGGCCCCAGAAGTTGTCCTCCTTACCCAGGCGTACTATCCTTGTCGCAGGCAAGGCGATCTCCCGCCACAAAGAGTGTGCCTCCTCATCCTCGTGGTAGATGCTGGCCCAGATACGATCTTCTGACAGTTCCAGATACTCGGTCACGAACTCCCACGCCAGTTGGATGGCCCCCTTCTTGAAGTAGTCACCGATAGAGAAATTGCCCAGCATCTCGAAGAAGGTCAGGCTACGCTCATTTCCCACCTTGTCTATGTCAGTCGTGCGAAAGCACTTCTGGGAGGAAGCCAGGCGCCTTGAGGGGGGCTCAACCTCACCGGAGAAGTAGGGCTTGAACTGGACCATCCCGGCGCCGGTGAAGAGCAAGGTGGGATCCCCTTCCGGAACGAGGGAAGAACTGGGCACTACCAAATGCCCTTTGTCGGAGAAGAAGTCCAGAAAGGCCTGCCGGATGTCGGCACTGCTAATCGGTTTCATCCATCCATTCCCCAAGGACCCGGCGGTAACGCGCGGGCCCCAGACCCATTCTAGGATAAGTCCATATCGTTGTCAAACCCCACGGGGCATCGGAAGTCTTGACTTCTTGTGAGTAATAGAATAGAATTCCGCCGCAATCCTGGAGCCTCCCTTGACAACTGCAAGTGGCATTCCCCGACCGAGGAGCGGAAGTTGATGATTGCGCGAGATGTGGTATAATATTTCTTTCGGGACACAAAAAGAGAAAGGCATACCTTGATGATGGAGCAGATCGAGTTAAGAGTGCAAGAGCGAAGCTTGATTGGAAAGAAGACCAAGCGCCTGCGTAGGTCTGGATTGATTCCTGCCATACTGTATGGACCTCGGACGGAGCCGAGCCCGCTACAGGTGAAGGAGCGCGACCTGCGCCTGGCCCTCGACAGAGCTGGCACGAACCATCTCATTGTCTTGACGCTAGGTGAGGCTGACGAACCAAGGATGACTCTAGCGCGGGAGGTCCAACGGGATGTCGTCACCCATTCACTCCTTCATGTCGATTTCTACGAAGTGGTGATGACTGAGAAGATAACCGCTGACATCCCAGTCACTCTTGTGGGGGAATCACCGATCGTCGTACGAAACGCAGGCCTGCTGGTAAGAGGTATTGACTCGGTGCAGGTGCAGTGTTTGCCCAGTCAGCTGCTGGGATCGATCGTGGTAGATGTTAGCGTTCTGGAAGAGCTGGAGCAGGCCGTTCTGGTAGAGAATCTCGAGGTAGATGAGTTCATTGAGATCCTGACCAATCCCGAGGAAGTGCTGGTCAAAGTGCTACCGCTCAGACTTGAGGAACTAGTCGCGGAGGAAGTCGAGGCTGCCGAGGTCGAAGTCATAGGAGCCGGTGAAGAGCTTGCGGCGGAACCTGAGGAGGTATTGGAGGAAGCACGCGAAGCCGAGGAAGCGGAACAAGAAACAGAGGCCAACTAGGGAGCGGCTCTCGTAGGCCGGCGGCTAGAGAGAGGAGATATCGGTGTTTAGTCCTTTGAACGCCATCTTGGGCTTGTTCTCCCGGGACATCGCCATTGACCTTGGAACGGCCAATACTCTTGTGTTGGTGCGAGGTCAAGGAATCGTCATCAATGAACCATCGGTGGTAGCCATTGAGAAGAAGAGCAAGAAGGTTCTCGCCGTGGGTGACGAGGCAAAGGAGATGGTGGGACGCACGCCAGCCAACATAGTGGCCGTGAGACCACTACGGGACGGCGTGATCTCAGATTTCGATGTGACTGAGCGGATGCTTCACTACTTCATCAGGAAAGTCCACGAGCGCGCCCTCTTGCCGATACCACGTCCTCGGGTGGTGGTGGGACTACCCAGTGGCGTCACCGAGGTGGAGAAGAGAGCTGTCCACGACGCCTGCGCAAACGCCGGTGCGCGCCAGACTTTGCTCATCGAGCAACCTACGGCCGCGGCCTTGGGGGCGAGCCTGCCCATAAACGAGGCGGTGGGAAGCATGATCGTGGACATCGGGGGTGGTACCTCGGAGATGGCGATCTTCGCTCTGGGAGGAATCGTGGTCAGTCGCTCACTACGGATAGCCGGTGACGAGATGGATGAGGAGATAATGCGCTACGCCCGCGAGAAATACAATCTGCTGATCGGCCAGCGCATGGCAGAGCGGGTCAAGATGGCTATCGGTTCAGCCTACCCGTTGCCAGACGAACAAACCATGACCTTGCGGGGGCGCAACTTGATCACAGGCTTGCCGGAAGCGGTAGACATCAGCAGCGTAGAGGTCAGAGAGGCTTTGTCCTCCCCTGTGGGCACGATAATCGAGGGAATAAGAACGACTCTCGAAGAGACCCCCCCCGAGTTGATCGCTGATCTGATGGAGCATGGAATAGCTCTCGCAGGCGGAGGCGCGCTCCTCAAAGGCATAGCCGAAAGGCTGTCCGACGAAACCAAGATGCACGTCTACGTCGCCGATGATGCAATGACCTGCGTTGTAAGAGGCGGCGGGATGGTCCTCGAAGAGCTGGACACCTTAAGCCACGTACTGACCACTACCCAACGTCGCAACTCACGGCGCTGATCTGAGGAGGCTGAGTTGTCTCGACTGCAAAGGGGAGGGACCATTCTGGTCCTCCTCCTTCTCCTCTCATTGGCCGTGGCAGGTGTGGTCCTCGACCGAGCTGAGCGCCTACAACTTGTCAAGAATCTCGTGGCCCAATTCGCTTCCCAGATCCAAGAACCGCTGTATGCCCTCACGAGCCAAGTCAGCACAATACGCCAGTTCTTCGTAGATGTGGAGGCTTGCAGAGCAGAGAACGAAGAACTCCAGACCTTGGTCGATCAGCTCATCATTGAGAACGTACGCCTCCGCGAGGCTCAGATCGAGAACGTCACCTTGCGGGAGCAACTGAACTTCAAGCAGGCCAATCCTTCCCTTGAGCTTCTGTCCGCCCAAGTCATTGGCCGCGATCCTAGCAATCTCCTGAGTTACCTCATCATCGATCGGGGCACCGATGAAGGAATCGCCGTCGGTATGCCCGTGCTCACTCACCGAGGTCTGGTTGGCAGGATAACGGATGCCAACCTCCACTCCTCCAAGGTTCTTCTCATCACAGACGTGAGCAGTTCGGTCAATGCCCTCATCCAGGAGTCACGAGCCACAGGCATAGTGCAGGGAAGAATCCGGGAAGGACTGGTCATGAGGTACATCCAACAGACAGAGGAGGTCAAACCGGGCGATTTGGTGCTGACTTCCGGACTCGGAGGCAATTTCCCGACGAGATTGATTATCGGCCAAGTGACGGGAGTGAGAAAGAGAGACGTGGAACTGTTCCAGGAAGCCGATGTTAGACCGGCTGTGAATTTCCGGGCATTGGAAATGGTGATGGTACTCACGAGCTTCGAGCCCATAGACTTCGAAAGCGAACAGTAGACTAAGCCGAGGTGGTTGCCCATCAAGACCTACGCCGTCGTACCGCTACTAGCTGCCGTGGCCCTCGTTCAGTCATCCGTGCTCTCACAGTTCTCCATGCGGGGCGTACCGCTCAACCTGATGCTTCTCATGGTCGTGTCGTGGAGCCTGTTGAGGGGCGCGAGAGAAGGGATGATCTGGGGATTCACAGGTGGATTGGCGCTTGATTTCCTGTCGGGCGCCCCGCTCGGCAGTCTCAGCCTCAGTCTGACCCTCACAGCATACCTGGCCAGTCTGGGACAACGGACGGTCTACCGCACCAGTCCTCTCTTCCCATCACTCGTGGCTCTCGTGGCAAGCGTCGTCCACGACAGCATCTTCCTTGGAGTCCTCTCCATGACAGGGTACGCCGTAGCTTGGCGAACTTCACTGGGACATGTGGCCATGCCTACCGCCCTCCTTGGTAGCCTCATGATTCCTCTCGTCTACCGACCACTCGCCGAGCTTCACCGCAGGACAATGCCAGAAGAGACGGAACTGTAGCAAGGAAGAACCCGTGATCAGAGGACGACTGAAGGGCATCGCCCAGTCTGCCCGGGAACCTCTCATCGTTGGCCTGCTGGGCTTGCCAGCATGCTGGCCGCTCCTGCAGTCAACACTACCCCGTAGTTTCGACGGCCTCTTCCATCTATACCGGCTCCTGCAACTCGATCACCTGCTACGGCAAGGGGTCCTCTACTCCCGCTGGGCGCCAGATCTGTATTACGGATACGGCTACCCGATCTTCAACTTCGTGCCTTCCCTGCCGTACTATCTGGCAGAGATACTCCATTTGACCGGTCTAGGCCTCGTGGACACCACGCTCTTTTCCTTCGCTTTGAGTGTGTTGGCGTCTGGGGTCACAATGTACTTCTTTGTGAAGGATGTCTTTGGCTCAAGGGCGGCTCTAGTGTCGGCCGTTGCCTACATGTATGCCCCCTTCCACTTGTACGACATCCTGTTTCGTGGCCATCTTCCAGGCGCCTGGGCCACGGTTCTCTACCCCCTGGTACTCTGGAGTTTTCGACGCCTGATTCTCCGAGGCGGGATCCGATACCTCGTGGCCAGCGCTCTCTCGTACGCTGCCTCCTTCCTCACCCACAACCCAGCTATGCTTATCTTCAACCCCTTCCTGGCGCTCTACGTCGTAGTCCTGCTTTGGATGCGGAGGCGAGAAGGTCCCGCCACAGCCGTGCGCGTCGTTACAGCGGTGGTGATCGGAGCCGGACTTGCTTCGTTTTTCTGGCTGCCAGCCCTCTCGGACAGGGAATGGATCCAACTGGACCGCATGATCACTCCTCCAGACCTGGATTATCACACCCACTTCGTCTCTCCAATTGAACTGCTGGCTCCTTCCCCCGCTGCCGATACCGGGCTGATGAATCCTGGGGTGCCCAACAACATCGGTCCGGTGTTCGTACTTCTCTCCCTTGTGTCTGCCGTCGGCCTGTCGAGATTCCGTCGGCCAGAGGAGAGGATACACGTGATCTTGTCCCTACTCACGTTGGCCGCCGTGGTTTTCATGGTTCTGCCCCAGTCCGCGTTCGTGTGGGAAAATCTGCCCTTCTTGAAGTACCTGGCATACCCTCACCGTTTCTTGCGACTGGGAAGCCTTGTGGTGGCCATACTGTGCGGGGCAGCCGTGAACCTCTTCCCGCGCAACAGACGAACGCTGTCCCCTTCCTTTCTGATGGCCACAGTGTCGATAGTCATCATCATTGTCTGCTCGTTCTCGCTGCTCTACCCACCCTACTATCGGGACCTCCCACGCGACCCCTCCTTTGCCCACATGATGGAGTTCGAGCGACGAACTGGGACTATTGGCACGACCTCCTTCGGCGAATACCTGCCAATATGGGTGGAATGGATCTCCACTAGCTCGCCTTTGGAGACGATGTACCGCGCGTCAGCCCCGGTCGAGCGGCTGGACCACACATCGCTTCCAGATGGGACCGAGATCCTGGAGGCTAGGTACGGACCCAACTCCATCCTGATACGTCTTGATGCCCCGCAGAGCTTCCAGGCCACCATCAACTCCCTCTACTTCCCTGGTTGGCGGGCCCTAGTAGATGGAAACGAGATCAGCATCCTACCGACGCCCAGGCTGGGACTGATCAGCGTCGCAATACCTGCGGGAGAGCATCTGGTTGAGATCCGCTTCCAGGACATGCCCATTCACTGGTGGTCCAAACTCACTGCTGCACTCAGCCTCATGCTATTGCTCCTGATTCTATTGTCGGTAGCTATCAGACCGCCACAAATGCGACACGCGACTTCGCTCTTCCGGGAGGAAGGCAGTCCTGACCAGGCGATATGTGGTTATCGCAAGCTCGGCGGTTGGCAGGCATCACTCTTGATCTCGATCGCCGTCATCCTCTTGATCCTCAAGGTAGGGTACATAGACCAGCGTGAGACCTACTTCAAGAGGGACTTCGATGGCTTTCACGTCAAAGGCGTGCAGAATCCTCGGCAGGCCAACTTCGGTGACCAGATCACCTTGCTGGGATATGACCTCTCCGCGTCCAATGTTCAGCCAGGGGATACCTTGGACCTCAACCTCTATTGGAAAGCCCGCCAAAGCCTTGCAACCGACTACAGTTCTTTTGTCCACGTTGTAGACGAGGAGATGAACATCTACGCCCAGAAGGATAGCCTCAACCCAGGACGCTATCCGACGCGCCTCTGGGAAGTAGATGAGTACAACAGGGACTCCCACACAATCATGATACCGCCAGGCACTCCGCCAGGAGAGTACATCCTTGGCGCAGGACTGTATGATCCCGCCGCACTCACGCGGCTGCCCATCCTGGGGGAAGAAAGGCATCAGTACGGCATGTTAATCCTGCAAGAGATCACCATCCTCAAAGGCGCCAGGCCGCCAAGCGTGGAAGACCTTGGAATCCAGCAACGCATGAACGTGCATTTCGACAACGGCATGATGCTGTTAGGTTACTCATCGGAACGCGAGGAACTGATCGGGGGTGACTTCTATCGCATAGCCCTCTTCTGGGAGTCCACACGGACGCTCGATGGCAACTACTCCGTGAGCCTGCGCCTTCTGAACCAGGAAGGCGACGTCGCACTCCGCCACACCAGCGAGCCTTCGGTGGGCAGATACCCAACGTCTGTGTGGGATGAGGGAGAGGTCGTGAGGGACAACCATAGCCTCTGGATCCCTAGGGACCTCCCACCCGGGAAGTATGTACTGCAATTGGCTGTTCTCGGCCCTGACCAACAAATGGTGTCCCCAAGCCCTGTTCCACAGGTGGGACGGGCACAAGGGTGGCTTGAACTCACCTCCATGCACACAGGAGACTAGATGGAGCGACCGGTTGTCCGATCAGTCATCCCGGTCCTGATCGTCCTCAGCACGAGCCTGGTACTGGGAGCATTCTTGAGTCGCTTTGTGGCCGAGAACTTCTACGGGAGCCTGAGTGCCCTCTACGACTTGGTTCCCACACTGATGCTCACAGCAATGGTAAGCCTGGTCATGGTCCTCCGCCATGTTCTGTTCAGCAAGCACTCCGGCGCAGCGGATGCCCATCTCCGCGAAGCGCTCTGCCACCTCCCTTTCCTCCTTCTCGCCCTCTATCTAGTGCCGCGGCACGTGAACACACTCAAGGCTACCGTTCTCCTGCTAGGAACTCTTTCCCTGGTGGCATTTCTCCTGGTGGCCGAGTTCTATGCGGGGAAATGGCGAGACTGGATCCTCTTGTCTTGCGTCTCTCTCCTGCCCCTCGCACTGTACTTGAAAACCCTGGCCCCTACCGTCGGAGAACACGATACCTTCGAATTTCAGGTCCTGTCGTACGAGCTGGGCATAGCTCATCCCACTGGGTACCCCCTGTACATCATGGTCGGCAAACTGTTTACCCTCTTGCCGCTGGGTAACGTCGCCTTCCGCGTCAATCTGTCATCGGCGCTATTCGCTGCAGCCGCGGTGGTGGTCCTGTATCTCACGATTCACCATCTCACGAATCACCGCTCTGCAAGCGCCCTCGCTGCACTCGCCTTCGCTTTCACGCCCTCCTTCTGGTCTCAAGCTGTCGAGGCCGAGGTCTATGCCCTCAATGTGCTCTTCGTCGCCGTGATCTGCTATTTGCTGCTGCGCTGCTTCTACAGACCGAGTAGTGATATCCTGATGTCGGAAGCGAGAAGCGGTGAGCGGGCTAGCATCCTGGAGCGCTTAGGGCACCCGTATGGCGACGGGAGATTGCTGCTCATGTATGCGGTGGCTTTCATCTATGGCCTCAGCTTGACCCATCATCGTACCATGCTTCTGCTGGCCCCTGCTGTGGTGATCTACATACTGGTCAAGAGACCTAGGTGCCTCCTCAGAGTGCGGAGACTCCTCCTCTTGCTCCTTGCCTTCATAGTGCCCCTTCTTGGCATCTACCTGTACATTCCGCTACGGTGGTGGCAGATCCACAACCGGATGATAAGCTGGACGGAGTTCACAGGACTCGTATTGGGTTCTCAGTTCGCTGCGGCCCTCCGTTGGGATGCCTGGTATCGAGAACTGGATCGCGCATCCATATACGCGCGAATCCTGCTTGACCAGTACCCTGTGCCGGCATTGGCGCTCGCGCTATTGGGCTTGATCTGGCTGATCTGGCCCAAGAAGCCCATTCACCGGCATCCCACTTGGAAAGAAGCCATGTTCCTACTGATGGCGATGGCCGCATACGCTATCTTCGGTCTGAGCTACTATGTACCCGATGTGTCGCTGTTCATCATCCCATCTCACTTGATCATCGCCATCTCTCTAGGGATGGGCGTTGCCGCACTATGTCGCTCAAGCGAGCACTTTCTGACTCGCTTCCATCGAATCTCGAAGCCCATGAGAAGAACGCTGGTCAGGGCCGTTGTCTTGACCCTCGTCGTCACACTCCCGCTCTGGTTGATCTGGACGAACATCTCAATCGTCGACAGGAGCGATCAATACGCGTCGTATGAATGGGGTACACACGTGCTGCAACAGGATATCCCAACGGGATCGGTTATTCTGGCTGACAGTGACAAGATGGCGCCCCTCCATTATCTCCAGCGGGTGGAGGGGCTCCGACCGGACACCGAGACAGCCGTCTTTCCCGACGAGGAAACCTGCCGAGCCGAATTGGAGCGGCGAGTAGGCGAAGGCCGACCGGTCTTTCTGGCCCGCTTTCTGCCAGGTTTGGAGACCACCTATCATCTACGTTCCTTCGGGCCCCTCGTCGAGGTGAGTCGGAGCATGCTGACCGAGTTACCTTCCGACTTGCGACCAGCAGAGGCCAACTTTGAAAACATGATATCGCTACGAGGTTATCGTCTGGATTCGATGGAGGCCAGTGCCACCGATCCTGTGCGTCTCACACTATACTGGCAGACGCACCAGTCTGTACGTCAGAACTACGACGTCCAGATCCGTCTGGTTGGGCAACGCGGGCGCGTCTGGCACCAAACGAAGGGCCGCCCACCGGTCAACGGCCTCTACCCCACCGCAGTGTGGCGTCCTGGGGAGATCGTACCTGACTACCACGAGTTGGATCTACCAGAAAGCATCCCCCCTGGAGAGTACCTCCTGCAGGTGGGGCTGTTCCCCCCATTCAGCCAAGACGCGCTCACGCCTGTGGGAGAGGACGACGATTATCTCACCCTGTCAACCGTCTCCGTCTCTCCCGCGGTTGACTGGTCTCCCACTCCACAGCATCAACTTCGCATGAACTTCGATGGTCGGATAATGTTGCTGGGATACGACTTCCCGGCGACAGTGACGCCAACTCAGCAGGCAAGCTTGACACTCTACTGGCAAAGGATCGGGCAGATTCAGGAACACTACAACCTAGTGCTGGAGTTGGCGGCTGCCACCGGCAATGTGCTCTGGCGAAGCGTGGAATTGCCGCTCCTCAGCGGCTATCCAACCTCCCAGTGGGCTCAGGGACAGGCGCTCGCTGATGTCCACCAAATACCGATACCTCCCGACTCCGTCGGCCAACTCCAGCTGATCATTGCTCTCCACGAGCCCCAGACAATGCAGCCCGTGCCTGTGGTTGAAGGGTGGCTAGGGAGCCGGAAAGACCGAACCGTCCTCACCACCGTGGAGGCACAACAGCTCCCTCATGGCTCTACGCAGCACGAGAATCTGCCAGCTAACTTCGGCAATGTGATCCTACTGCTGGACTATGAAGTACACAACGTGCAGGTTAGAAAGGGAGGGGACCTGCAACTGACCCTGACCTGGCAAGCCCTGACTCCCGTGGACAAAGACTATACGGTCTTCGTGCACATCCTTGACGAGAACGAGCAGATCTGGGGCCAGGAAGACATCCAGCCTGTCTATGGTACCCACCCTACGAGCCGGTGGCGAGAAGGCGAGGCCGTCCTAGATTCCCACACCGTGTGGACCGATGAGCGTGCGCCTTTGGGCCTCTACCAGATCGAAGTAGGCATGTATCTCCTCCGCACCATGGAACGGCTGCAAGTGCTCGACTCGTCAGGCGTTGCGATAGGCGACCGCGTGATCATCGACTTGATGGAGATCGTACCGTAGTAGTTGCGTCGACTCCGATACGCTCGCGTGACGTGTCGCGGGTGCCGGCTGAACAGATGCCAGCTGGCGAGCAAATGCAGTCCGCCAAGTCTTGCAAGAGCCCCAAGATTGCGATACAATCACAGTCGAGATGGAGACCAAACAGAGAAACGTCCAGGTCATCATATTCAAGACTCTTGTCGTCGCCGCTTTTGCAGTACTGGCATTTCAGACCTGGCAACTTCAGATCGTCCAGGGCGATCAGTACGTCGCAAGGGCAGATCGCAACCGCTTTCGGCTAGTGTCCGTTGATGCCCCCAGGGGAATCATATACGACAGAGCAGGGCGCCTCCTGGCCGGAAACGTGCCTAGCTTCACGGTGTCCATCGTTCCAGCCGACCTACCTGAGGAGCAAGAGGACTACGTCTTCCAACGCCTATCCAAGCTACTGCAAATCCCGGTTAGCAGCCATGATCGTGGCACACAGAAAGACCCCTCCATAGACCGACACTATCTCTCCAACGCAGAGGGCTATCAGCCCCAGCCCCAGATGAAGGAACTGGTAGATTCAGGGAGGGAGACACCTTTTACGGCGGTGCTGATCAAATCCAAAGTGGAGAGGGATGTCGCCTTCACCATTGAAGAAGAACACCTTCAGTTGCCCGGCGTGGTTGTCGGAGTCGAGCCGTTGAGAGAGTACATCTCCAGCACCGTGGTCTCCCACGTGATAGGCTACGTTGGACACATCCCCGAACAAGACGCCGCGAACTTCGTTGATCGCAACGATGCTGATTATGACGCGAATGACATCGTGGGGTTAACTGGAGTCGAACTCACCTTCGAAGAGGAACTGAGGGGCCGCAAGGGGCAAAGACACATAGAGGTTGAAGTCACCGGACGAGACATCAGGACCATTGGCTCACCAATAGAGCCTGTTCCCGGGCACAATCTGGTGCTCACCATTGACCTTGACTTGCAGGTTGCTGCATACGAAGCACTGCGCAAGGGGATAGCGGAGGCTGATTCTGAGTCTGGCGTAGCCATAGCCATGGACCCCCAAACGGGAGAGATTCTCGCCATGGTCTCCTTGCCAACCTATGACAACAATCTGTTCATCGGTGGCATCTCGCAAGAGGACTACGCTGAGCTGGCTGAAGATCCGCGACACCCTTTGGTAAATCACGCCATCAGTGGACAGTATCCTCCCGGTTCGACCTTCAAGATAATCACAGCCGTCGCAGGTCTGGAGGAGGGAGTTGTGGATCTCAGATCTGTTCTCTTCTGTCCTGGGACGATATGGATCCCGCACCGGTTTGCCCCGGACGATCCAGAACTGGCCCAGCCATTCAACTGCTGGTACAAGGAAGGACACCGTTCCATAAGCATGATCGAGGCGATCGCTCAGTCATGTGACATCTACTTCGGAGTCATGGCCGGCGGCTATGGTGACTTCAAGGGGCTGGGACAAGAGGCCTTGCACAGCTACAGTTTGCTCTTCGGGATCGGACGGCCGACCGGAGTGGAGTTGCCCGGGGAGAGTACAGGTTTGGCTCCTGACGAGACCTGGAAGCGCCTGACCTATGGCGAGACCTGGGTCACCGGAGACACTTTCAACGCAGCCATCGGCCAGGGTTTCGTACTGGCCACACCTTTGCAGATTGTGAACGCCACGTCTGTGATCGCCAATGGCGGCACCTTGTATGAGCCACAGATCGTGAGGGAGATCAAGGACGTCGGGGGCAATGTGGTCAGGCCCTTCACGCCGAAGCCCATCCGGGAACTCCCCGTCTCTTCCAAGGCGTTGACAGCCGTTGGACAAGGCATGCGGGCGGTCATGACGCACGGCACAGGTTGGCAAGCGAGTGTGCCAGGGATCGCCGTCGCTGGCAAGACAGGCACCGCCGAATTCCCTGGACAGCGCGACTGGGAAGGCCACCTCCCCACACACGCCTGGTTCACCGCTTTCGCACCTTTCGATGACCCACAGATCGCCGTTGTGGTCTTTGTCGAGAGCGGGGGAGAAGGTGGCCAGGTAGCGGCTCCTATCGCCGCCGAGATCCTCGCTCATTACTTTGGGGTGCCGCTGCCTGAGTGAAGAACGAGCGACGGTGATGATCTACAACGCCAAGCGACCGCGGTGCGACACGGTGCCTGCCAAAGGCACAGGAGAGAAGCTCGGCTTTGTCCACTGTCGATAAGACGACCATCATGGCTGCACACAAGGTGGTTGCCCCCCACCCTGTCGATCGAATGATCCGCCCGGTCGAGGCGGCCGAGAGATGACCGGAAGAGCTTGGCAACATTTCGACTTTGTGCTTTTTGGCGCCACCGTCATCCTGATTGCGTTCGGCGTGGCGCTGATCTATAGCGCTACCCTCGCATCCGCGCCTTCCGAACAGGCGCTATGGGACACCTTTCTGGGGCGCCAGATCATCTACGCGTTGGTGGGTATCGGGCTAATGCTTCTGGTCTCGTTCACGGACTATAGCATCTTCGCCAACGTCAACCACGTGATCTATGTCCTGACAATCCTGTCACTGATCCTCGTCTACTTAGTTGGCAAGATCTCCTTTGGTGCCCAGCGGTGGATTGATCTAGGGATCTTTCCTCTTCAACCGTCCGAGTTGGCCAAAGTGCTGCTCATCATCGTGTTGGCCAAGTTCCTGGCAGACGGAGGAGAGGACCTCAAACGGCTGCCCTACTTCCTCCTGTCGATGGCGTATGTGGGAATCCCAATGGCGTTCATCTACCTGCAGCCCGATCTGGGAACGGCGATCGTTCTGGCTGTGAGTTGGTTCGTAATGGTACTCATGGCGGGGGCACGCCTGAGACACGTTGCCCTGGTGGGCCTGGTGGGCTTCGTTGCCTCCCCAATAATCTGGCTCTCGCTACACGGTTACATGCGAGAACGTATCTTCGTATTCTTCGATCCCCAGAGAGATCCCCTGGGGGTAGGGTACAACATCAACCAAGCCCGCATCGCCGTCGGTTCAGGCGGATTCCTCGGGCAGGGCTTCGCACAGGGAACCCAAAGCCAACTACACTTCTTGCGGGTCAGGCATACCGACTACATCTTCTCCGTGTTGGGCGAGGAACTGGGCTTCGTCGGCGTGGTGCTCCTTCTCCTTCTCTTCCTTGTGGTCATATGGCGGATCTTGAGGGTTGCCGAAATGGCGCGAGATACCTTCGGCCAACTGATCGCTTATGGAATCGCTACGGTGATCGCGTTTCAAGTGATCGCCAATGTCGGGATGAACGTGGGTCTGTTACCTTCTTCGGGCGTGCCCCTACCGTTCGTCAGTTATGGCGGGAGTGCGCTGATCGCGCTCCTGATTGGTGAAGGGGTGGTGCAGAACATAATCATCCGACACAAGAGACTTGAATTCCAGTGACGAGCGGCCCGTCACGATCATGTGGCTGCGTCCCATTACCTCGTCGGCAACCTCGTCAGCCGTCCTGGCAATGACCGAAAGACGTGATCAGAGATCTCAAAGCGATTCAGACGGAGTGTACCGACATGAAAGATGAGAAGCGACCCATCCGTGTCCGCTTCGCACCCAGCCCTACGGGATATCTGCACGTAGGGGGAGCACGAACAGCTCTCTTCAACTGGCTCTTCGCTCGCCATTTCGGAGGTGTTTTCATCCTGCGCATCGAGGACACAGACAGACTACGTTCCACCGAGGAATCAACAGGGGGGATCCTATCCTCGCTGCATTGGTTGGGCCTCGACTGGGACGAGGGCCCCGGGGTAGGAGGTGACTGCGAGCCTTACTACCAGATGCAACGGCTGCCCTTCTATCTAGCGGTGATCGAACAACTCGTCGAGCAGGGGAAGGCGTACTATTGCTATTGCACCGCCGAGGAACTGAAAGCCCGGAGAAAAGCAGCGCTAGCGGAGGGAAAACCGCCTGGCTATGATAGGCGTTGTCGCGACCTAGCTCGAGCAGAACGTGCGGCCTCTCAGGCGGACGGTAGGCGGCCCGCTGTTCGCTTCGCGATGCCTCTGGAAGGCGAAACCGTGGTCAACGATCTGATCCACGGCGAAGTGCGGTTCGCAAACAACCAACTGGACGACTTGGTGATCATGAAAGCTGACGGCACCCCTACGTACAACTTCGCCGTGGTAGTTGACGACATGCTGATGCGGATCAGCCATGTCATCCGTGCCGACGAACACCTGGCCAATACACCTCGCCAAGTAAGGATCTATGAGGCCCTGGACTATCCTCTGCCCCAATTCGCACACGTATCCATGATCCTGGGCGAGGACCGCACCAAACTCTCCAAGCGGCACGGGGCGACCTCACTCAGTGACTATCGTGACTCGGGGTATCTTCCCGAAGCCATGTTCAACTTCCTCGCGCTTCTGGGGTGGTCGTACGACGACAAGACAGAGATCATGAAGCGGGATGAGATAGTCGAACGCTTTGCTCTGGACAAAGTCAGCCCCGCG
Source organism: Chloroflexota bacterium (assembly GCA_030613785.1). GTDB lineage: Bacteria > Chloroflexota > Anaerolineae > UBA7937 > B3-Chlor > JAUWLF01. The sequence continues at coordinate 21,124 of JAUWLF010000021.1, forward strand.
CCAGCGATCTTCTCCGACGACAAGCTAGACTGGATGAACGGCGTCTACATCCGGACCCTGCCGACAGATGATCTCGCAGCGCGTTTGATGCCGTTTCTGGAGAGAGCAGGAATAGAAGCAGATGAAGAGACGGTGCGTCGTGTGGTGCCGCTCATCCAAGAGCGCATGAAAGTGCTGGCCGAGGCAGCCGATCTAGTAGACTTCTTCTTCCAGGAACAGATAGACTACGATGCGCAGTTGCTCATCGGCAAGAAGATGAATCCAGCGGATTCACTGTCAGCCCTGAAGAGGGTTCGCACGGTGCTGAACGCGCTTCCCGTCTTCGACGAGGAGACCCTGGAGAGCACACTTCGTGACCTGGCCCAGCAATTGGAGCTCAAAGCCGGTCAGCTATTTGGCATCATCCGTGTCGCCGTGACGGGCAAGAGGGTGGCCCCACCGCTCTTCGGGACATTGTGCATCATAGGGAAGGAGTGTGTCCTGAGCCGCCTCGAAAAGGCTGAGTGGGCGCTGGCCAACCTTGTGGATTCCGCGAACGTGTGATAGAATGTGGTGAGCTCTGGGGGATCGTCTAGTGGTAGGACAGCTGACTCTGAATCAGTAAGCGGGGGTTCGAATCCTCCTCCCCCAGCCACAGACACGTGAGGCTGGCCCATCCACGATGGGCCGTTTCTCTGTACTGCTCCGGCGCCTGGCAGAGTGCGACCGATCAGCCAGTTGCTGCCCGGCAACAATCGCCGGCGAATAGACCATGGATTGCCGCCAGGAACCTCGCTCGTGGGGGAACATTTGCAAACCCCGTCGCGCCTCACAGCGTGTACTCCATCAATCAAGTGCATTCCGACATGAGCGCTATACTTCTGTGTCTCTAGGCCTGCTTGCTGCGGAACGCTGACAGGTCGAGGCAGCCGAAAGTCCTATTGCCTTCAGGGAGCCCTGGTGGTATAATGTGGCAAAGGACGCGTCTGCACTACACGTTCTCGGCGGAGTCTGACAGTATGCCATCGTCGGATGGAAGAAAAGGCCTGCTCGGCCGACTCAGGGGCTTGGAAGAGCCCGAAGAGCATCTCGAAGAGAGTACGACAGAGACCTCGGGATCTCCTGCTCACGACGGGTCTACGACTTCGGAGGATCCCGCAAGTCGGATCGGTCCTCGGGCTCCTGCCCTGGCGGACGCCCCGGTCGCTATTCTCGATGACAGCAATCTCGATGAAGAATTCCTGTCCCCGGGGGAGACGTTGGAGGACAGGTATGAGATCGTGAAGTTTCTGAGCAAAGGAGGCATGGGAGCAGTCTATCTTGCCCGTGATAGGCGCTTCCCCAGTGTCACCAAACTCGTGGCCGTGAAGGAAATGATCAGCACCATTCGTGACAGTGTCACGAGCAGGATCAGCCTCGAGACCTTTGAGAGGGAAGCCAACATACTAGCCGGTCTGAGCCATCCAGCTATACCCAAGGTCTTCGACTACTTCCACCATGACCGAAGAGTCTATCTGGTTATCGAGTTCATTGAGGGCACGGACCTGGAATCGCTTCTGGCCGAGATAGACTTCGCACTGTCCCCAGAGAATGTCGTCAACTGGGCCATTCAGATCTGCGACGTACTGTCCTATCTTCATGACCGCAGGCCAAGCCCCATAGTCTTCCGTGACATGAAGCCCTCCAACATCATGCTGAGGGATGACGGACGGATTGTGCTCATAGATTTTGGCATTGCGAAGATGTTCCAAGCCGGCAAACGCGGCACGATGATCGGCACGGAGGGTTACTCTCCACCCGAGCAGTATCGAGGAATGGCCGAGCCAAGAGGCGACGTATACGCCCTAGGAGCCACGCTGCACCACCTGTTGACACGTCGTGACCCACGCAAAGAGCCTCCTTTCACTTTTCAGGATCATCCCATCAAGGACTACAGTCCCACCGTGACGTCTGGAGTGGAAGCGATAGTTGCCAAAGCGCTGGAATACGAGATGGACGACCGTTATCCGTCCGCGGAGGACATGAAACAAGACCTGATGAGGACGATGAAAGGGTCAGAGGACACTACTACTACAATCGTCTCAGCACCTCTAAGTCGCCAAGAGGAGATATCCCCGCTCTGGTCATTCCATTCCGAAGGGGAGATACGGAGTGCAGCGATGGTATCCGACGGCGCTGTCTACTTCGGTTCCTACGACCACAGCCTCTATTGCCTGGACGCCAACACAGGAAAGGAACGTTGGAGATACGCTACTGACGGTGGGGTTGTGACCTCGCCCTGCCTGTGGAACGAAACGCTCTTCTTCGGCTCCGAGGATCAGATATTCTATGCCGTATATGCGCGCACGGGACGCATAGTCTGGACCTGTCCCACCGACGGAAAGATCCGATCATCGCCACAGGCGGAGTACGGTCACGTTTTCTTCGGCTCCGACGATCACCAATTGTATGCGGTCAGCGCCAAGTCAGGGCAGGAGTTGTGGCGCTTCTCCGCGGGAGCGGCAATCCGCTCCTCTCCCGTCATCAGCGGTGAGGTGATCGTCTTTGGCTGCGATGATGCCAATGTCTACGCCCTCGATGTGCAGAGTGGAGAATTGAGATGGAAGTACCAGGTTGGGAAAGCACTGCAATCCTCTCCCACCGCAGCCGAGGACATGATCTACATCGGATCCGCCGACATGTCCCTCTATGCCCTGGACCTGGCCAACGGCTGGGCCATATGGCGTTACCGAACGAAGGGAAGGGTAATCTCCTCGCCGGTCGTCGCCAAAGGTGTGGTCTATTTTGGATCCAATGACCATCATCTGTACGCGGTAGATGCCAGGACAGGTGCCCTGGTTTGGAAGTATGCCACCGCCGGACCAGTCGTATCCTCACCCAGGCTGACTGACGAGGACATCTATTTTGGTTCCGCCGATGCGTACGTGAACAGGCTCAATGCTAAGACCGGCAAACTTGTGTGGCGCTTCAGAACTGGCAACGCCATTGTCGGTTCGCCCGTCGTTTCGAATGGTATCGTCTATATAGGCTCTACTGATCACGCCATGTACGCTCTGCCAGCCAGTCCACAGGAATGACGGTTGCCTCACGGCTGTGAGAACTACATGGGACACACATGAGAGGAACTGAATGCGCTTTTGGAGACGGCTTTTCGACAGAGAAAAGGGAGACAAGACAACACACCCACCTAGCGAGTATCCGATTCCCACCCATCCTCAGATGGAGGATCCTCTGGACATCGGCCAGAGAAGCGACATCGGAAAGACACGCCGTGCCAACGAGGATAGTTATCTGACCCTGAAATCGGTCATAGGCCTCGAACCTGAGCCAATCCCTGTGGGGATACTTATCGTTGCCGATGGCATGGGGGGACACGAGAAGGGAAAGGAGGCCAGCGCCTTGGCCACACGAGTGGCCAGTGGCGTGATAGTGAGAGAGGCACTGCTTCCGTTGCTGACCAGTCTCTCCTCCGACTTTGCCAGCCGTCCCGTCCACGAAATCTTGACCGAAGCCACCGAAGCCGCCAACCAGGCCGTATCTGACATGGCATCAGACGCGGGCACCACTCTCACTTCTGCACTCGTTGTCGGTCATAGTGTCTATGTGGCCCACGTGGGTGACAGCAGAGTCTACTACCTCGATGGTAGTGGCCTGCATCAGATCACTCAGGATCACTCTTTGGTGAACAGACTCGTCGAACTGGGCCAGATCTCTGCCCGTGAGGCACAAGAGCACCCACAACGCAACTTCCTCTATCGCGCGGTCGGACAGGGAAACGACCTGAAGGTCGATACGCATTTCCAGCATCTGGCTGCCGATAGCTACCTAATACTCTGCAGCGACGGACTCTGGAACTCGGTGTCTGAAGAAGAGATGGTGCAGACAATCCGAAGCTCAGACTCTCCCCAGGTGGCCTGCAACCGCCTCATCGATATGGCCAACGAGCATGGGGGGTCCGACAACATCACTCTGGTCCTGGCAAGGATCAACTACTGATACAGGAGAAGACGATGGCCCGAACGGTCATAGTACATCTGCTGAATGAAGACCCCATCGTGGCGGAATTGGAGAGGATGCCGGAGCCGGGCGACACCAGCATATACATTCTTGACCCACGTCGCACAGATGGAAAGCCCATACGTTACTTGAGCGACGCTACCTCGACGGTCATCTTTCCCATGCACCGGATCAGTTCGATAGAGCTCTTCGATGAGGAGAGAGCCGCAGAAGAGGACATCACATTCTTTATTCCAGACGAGCAGTCTTCCTAGAGCTGACTGTGAGCCTCTAGCCTCGCATCTCGGCCGCCAACTTGTGGTGCCGGCTCAACACTGATCGAAGATCGAAATCCACGAACTGACCATTATCAACAACCACCCGGCCATTGATGATGGAGAGATCAACCTCGAAGGGTCCGCAGAAGATGATCGCCGCTACAGGATCGCCTGCCCCTGAGTACTGAATTCGATCCAGGTCGATGGCGATCACATCTGCCGCCTTCCCCTCTGCCAAGGCCCCTATATCGTCCCGCCCCAGGAGAGCGGCTCCCCCTAGAGTGGATAACTCCAGCACCTGGCGAGCACTCATAGACGTGGGCCCGTACCTCACCCTCTGCAAGAGCATAGCCATGCGAGCCTCGTTGAGCATATGAGAGGAATCGTTGCTGGCACTCCCATCCACAGCCAACCCCACTCTCACACCCAGGTCAAGCATCTGCACCACCGGTGCGATGCCAGACCCCAAGCGCATGTTTGACGTGGGGCAGTGAGCTACTCCCGTACCGGTCTCAGCAAACAGGCGCATTTCATCTTCAGTCAGATAGACTCCATGTGCGTAGGAGACGTCTTCTCCTAGCCAGCCCAGGTCAGCCAGAAACTGCACCGGGCGACGACCGTACTCCTCAAGACAAAACGTCTCCTCATCCTGAGTCTCGGCTACGTGAGTGTGGCAACGCACTCCGTAGCTCTGGGCCAGTTCCCGAGAGTTGCGGAGCAAGTCAGGCGTCACCGAGAAGGGAGAGCAGGAGGCAACCATGATGCGACACATGGCGTACGGCCGCGGGTCATGGTACTGCTCAATGATCCGCCGGGAATCCGCAAGGATCGTCTCCTCGTCCTGCACCAACTCATCGGGCGGCAGCCCCCCTTCAGACTCTCCCAACGACATGCTGCCTCGACAAGGATGGAAACGCACACCCAACTCCTGAGCAGCACGGATCTCGTCATCAAGCCTGACCCCATTGGGGAAAAGGTAGAGTTGATCCACAGTAGTCGTGCAGCCGGAAAGCACCAACTCCGCCAGGCCCAAGAGGGCACTGACGTACACTCCTTCTGGCGTCAACTTCCCCCAGATAGGGTAGAGACTTCTCAGTCACGAGAAGAGAGGCGCATCTTGGGTATTGGGGAGACACCCCGTAAGAGTCTGATAGAGATGATGATGTGTGTTTACAAGGCCAGGCAACGCGATCTTGCCTTCAAGGTCTATCACCCTGTCCGCTTGGCCTGGGAGGTCCTTGGTGGCGCCGATGGCCTCAATGACACTGTCTCTAATCAGTATCGCGCCATTCTGAATCTCACGTCGCTCCTCATCCATGGTGATCACGAGAGTCGAGTTCTTCAACAGCACTGTGGGCATGATGTCCCTCTTCCTCTCCGCACACAATCCCGCTGCCTGCCGCGTCAGATAGATCTGCCTCCAGCGTTACATCCTCAGATGGGAGCCACCTCAAGGGTCTGCGCCAACTAGGATTGCATCTCACTACGCCCCTCACGCAGCTCGTCAAGCGGCCGGCGGGCAGGGATGGGCAATCAACTGCTGGAAGACCCCGTGCTCTCCAGTCACCATTGCGTGGTCCGCCATCCACAATCAATACTTCTATTCTGTAGTGCTCCTCTCCCAATGGACCTGCCAAGAGCCATCTTCTTGGCGCAACGTGATCTCCTTGCTCACTTGCTGCCCGTCCCCGAGGTAGAGGACAACGTCTGCAGTGGCCTCGTCGTGTGAATCGTTGAGTCTGATGTCTTCAACAAACAAGTAGGATCGACTTGGGTCACGGTGCCCGAAGTACTCGGCTTCCCGATGTTGCCTGTCAAATCTGGTGCTGACGAGCCACACCATCCTACTTCCGTGGCCGAAATCGGCCCTGAACTCGGTTGGCGACAGCCGGACGATTAGCTCATCGACCTGCACTCCTCGCTCATCCAGCTCGTGGGCAATAATCGCCCGACGTACCGCGTCCTTTTCCGAATCCCACCAGCCTCCGCAGGCCGACAGCAGGATCAGTAGAAACACCGTCGCCGGAGCTACCCCAAATCCCCGAAGCGTCCTATCCATGTGAGGCTACCTACGAAGGTCGATACGCGAGTCGCGATACGCCTTTCCAAGGGTAAAGAGCTCCTTGGCACGGCGAGTGTGAACGCCGCCCGGAATTTGCACGTTCACTCGAATCGGTTCTAGATCCATCATCGATCCGTCGCCTGTTGACATGCATTTCATTAGCCTACCGGTGTTGCTTCAGATGAGTGCACGCTTGCCTTGCTCGCCCCCACGACAATAGCCCTTTCCCGTCGGAAAGGGCTATCATTCCGCTGGGCCATAGCCGACACTAAGCCCCCCCCGCCTCGATCTCGTCTATTGAGGATCTGAGATAGACCTCGATGAAGTCATCCAGATCGCCATCAAGGACAGCGTCGACATCGTGAGTCTCGTAGTTGGTGCGATGGTCCTTGACCATCGTGTACGGATGCATGACATAGGAACGTATCTGGTTCCCCCATTCCGCGGAGACGTGCTTGCCCTTAAGACGGGCTTGCTCACTCTCCCTCTCCTGCAACTCACGCTCCAGCAGCCGAGCTTTGAGCACCCTCAAGGCCATCACACGGTTCTGAGCCTGGGAGCGCTCATTCTGACATGTAGCCACGATACCTGTCGGGATGTGAACGATGCGTACGGCCGAATCGGTCTTGTTGACGTGCTGACCTCCCGCACTGCTGGAGCGGAACGTATCTACCCGCAAGTCCTTGGGATCGATCTCCACCTCAGTGGCGTCACCTATGCTCGGCAGCACCTCCACCAAGGCGAAAGACGTGTGACGACGGTGGGCAGCGTCGAAAGGCGACAGGCGCACCAGTCGGTGGACTCCGCGCTCGGCCTTCAGATAGCCGTAGGCGTGGCGACCAGCTACCTCTGCCGTTACGCTCTTGAAACCCGCCTCCTCTCCAGGGGAGCTGTCAATCACTCGAGCTTTGAAGCGCCGGCTGTCGGCCCATCGCAGATACATACGGAGCAGCCTCTCTGTCCACTCCTGGGAATCGGTACCCCCTGCCCCGGCATGGATAGCTATCAGTGCGTCGTTCCCGTCATACTCCCCCTGGAAAAGCAACCGGAACTCCGACCGACCCAGGTCCGCCTTTACCTGCTCCACATCTGCCTGTATTTCCACTTGCAGCGATTCGTCACCCTCTTCGGCGGCCAGATCAAGGAGTTCCCGCAAGTCCCGCGCTCGCCGCGCCAATCCGTTCCACTCCTCTACCTCTTCCTGCAACAGCGACAACCTGCGAGCAGCTTGCTGCGCTTCAGTCTGGTCTAACCACAGATCGGGGTTCGTCAACCTTCTCTGGAGCCCAGAGATCTCCTTTTCCTTGCCAGCTACGTCAAAGACCCTCCTTTATCTTCCCTATCCGCTGTTCGAGATAACTCAACTCCTCTGCAAGGTTCTCCACAGAAACACCTCCACGATCGTCAACCTATGCGAGTTACTAAGATGAGTCCTCAAAGAGCCCGGCGACGAACTTCTGACCATCGAACTCCAGCAGGTCATCCAGTTCCTCGCCGATGCCTACGTACCTGATAGGAATGCCCAGCTCCGTGGCGATCGCAAACACGATGCCACCCTTGGCGGTACCATCGAGTTTGGCCAAGAAGATGCCGTTCACATCAACCGCGTCGTTGAAATACCTGGCCTGTGACAGAGCATTCTGTCCCGTGGTAGCATCGAGAACTAAGAGTGTCTCCTGAGGAGCTCCCGCCACCTGCTTCTTGATCACACGGTAGATCTTTTCCAGCTCCTGCATCAGATTGTGCTTGGTGTGCAATCGCCCGGCTGTGTCCACAATGAGCGTGTCAGCCCCTCGAGCCTCACCGGCCTGGATGGCATCGTACACAACAGCCGCAGGATCAGCTCCCGGTTGGTGAGCTATCACATCCGCTCCTAGTCTCTCACCCCAGATTCCAAGCTGTTCCGTAGCCGCAGCTCTGAACGTGTCTGCTGCCGCCAGAAGAACCTTGCGTCCCTGCTGCTGGTGGTACCGGCCCAACTTCGCAATGCTGGTGGTCTTGCCAGAACCGTTTACCCCCACCACCAAGATGATCCATAGCCCATCCTTCGCACAAGAGGTTCCAGGACCCTGCACCAAGATGCCCACTAGCTTCTGCCTCAGCGCTTCCTCAACCAGACCCGCGCTGCGCAGCCCCTCGGAATCGGCTTGGTCGCGGACGGTCTGCACGAGATCAACGGTCGCCGCAACGCCGACGTCAGCCTGGATCAGCAACTCCTCCAACTCCTCCCAGACCTCATCCCCGATCTCGCTCTGGCCTAGCAGGCTGCCAATCCGGCCAAAGAACGACCGGCGCGTGCGCGTTAGCCCTTGCTCGATGCTCTTTCCTCGTCGGAACATCTCCCGTCCTTGGTTCAGGCAATCTCCATCCGACACCATCCTGAACAGCAGCACCGATTATACTTGAAGGATACCCCTCCTGCAACAGGACGAGAATGCGCAAGACGACTGGCTATGCTATAATCCTCTCGAAACTCAATGAGGAAGAGTATGCCCGAAAGCAAATCCCAGACAACAGTTGATGTGGTGCTTCCCGTGTACAACGAGGAACGCGTCCTAGAGAGAAGCGTCAGCACGCTTCAGAAGTTCCTCAAAGCTCGGTGTCCGTATCACTGGCGCATTGTTATCGCGGACAACGCGTCACAAGACAACACTCTCGAGGCAGCCAGGGAGCTCTCTTCACTCCATCCTGAGGTGGACTATGTGCACCTGGATCAGAAAGGGCGGGGGCGCGCTCTGCGTCGGGCCTGGATGGAGAGTACGGCGAACGTCGTCAGTTATATGGATGTGGATCTCTCCACCAGCTTGGAGGCCTTTCCTGTCCTGATTGATGGAATAGTCAAGGAAGGATATCACGTAGCCACAGGCTCGCGATTGAAAAAAGGGGCGAAGGTCCAGCGCCATCTCAACAGAGAGATCATCTCCCGATGCTATAACTTGCTCATAAGGCTGATGTTCTGGAACCGGTTCTCGGACGCTCAGTGCGGATTCAAAGCCTTATCCCGACAAGCCGTGGAACAACTGGTTCCCCTGGTGAAGGACCAGGGCTGGTTCTTCGATTCTGAGCTGCTGCTGAGGGCTGAGCAAAAGGGATACCGGATATTCGAGGTTCCTGTAACCTGGATTGACGACCCCGACAGCAGAGTTGACATAGGCCGGACTGCCTGGGGCGACTTCAAAGGGCTGATAAGGGTACGCTTCACAAAGGTCGATTAGTGCCGGATGAAACCAGCATGGGCAATCGGTTTACGGGTCCAGACTGGGATCTCGATTGTGTGCTCGGCGACCCAATAGAAGCGTCGGTCAAGACCACTGCCAGGCGCTGAGGGAATACTCCGCAGAAAAGACACTATGGTTGTGGGCGTTTGTACTCTCGCACTCCAAATACCGGGCAGTCACTCCCTGAAGGACAAGAGGCGAGTGGTCAAGTCCATCGTCACGCGGGTGGGGAATCAGTTCAACGTCTCCATAGCTGAGGTCGACGCCCACGATGCATGGCAGTCGGCCGTGCTAGGCATAGCCTGCGTCAGCAACGATGCGTCACATGCCCACAGGGTTCTGACCAAAGTACTGGAGATGATAGACAATAGCCATTTCCCTGCCCACGTTGCCGATTACCAGATAGAAATGCTCTAGTACACCTGACCCTGTCTGCAAAGACCATCCAGCCCCTCCTGCCCAGGGATACTCCCCCCGCCTCGCACAAACATGCCGCTGACCTCCAGATCACCCATCCACTCTCCCACAATCGCGACTACCAAGCATCACTGCCCCTCCACCCCATGATGCTCGGCACCCCGCAGCCACACTGTGCGCACCACTGGACTGTGTGCTTATGTAAAGCCCATTCGGGAGAGCGTCAGCTTATGTCAACCGCCGCCCCAGCGCCCCACCACCCACCAAGACACAGACTGAGAATAGCAGACTCACAACGGAGATCGCCCTGCCGAGCGCCCGAATGGGCGTGTCACCAAAACGGATGGCCACCTGATGCTCCCCGGGGGGAACTCGTAGGGTAATCAGCCCGTGCGGGCCTGTGGTATAGAGGTCCACCTGTTGGCCATCGACGTATCCCCTCCAGCCCGGGAAATAGTAGGTATAGAATTGCAGCTCGGTTCCGCTGGGTGAGCTCACCTGTACCTCTTCCGAGGCACCACCATGCCTGACCATCTCCACCGTCGCCCCCTCATCCAGAGCCGTGGCCTTGATCAATGGCTCCCCAGCCAAGTACTGCCTCACCAGCGGCGTCTCATGCGGCTGCTCAGTCACCCAGATGGTCATCCCCACCCGGTCTGGCGGGTAGAAGGACTCGAAGTCAATGACCGCCACCGGCTGTTCGGAACGCGAAGAAGGAGAGGTGTACTGGGGCACCGTGTAGGGATAGCTACCCAGGACAACGACCAACAGGAGAACACCCAAGCCGGGTTGCCAGCCACGACGCTCAAGCACCGACCCCTCTGAAGCCGCGTGAATAGCAGTGCCACTAAGAAACGACATGGTGACAGCAGCCAGACCCAGTAGTCGCCAGGGAAACTGCACCAGAGCCGCCAGGGACAACGCCTTCCAAATGGGCGCTGCGGCAGGCGTCATACACACGATGGCGGCTAGAGATGCAACTAGGAAGAATCCAATCTGTCCCCTGCCGCTGACTCCCTTCCAGAACGAACAGCACACCCCTACCAAAGCCAGAGCGGTGGCCATCAAGCCCAACTGCAAGGACATCTCGTCTTGCGGCCCTTCCCCCGCATAGCCGTACCCCCAGAACGGCGAGAGAAGCTGAGACGGATATACGAAGTGCTTTGCATAACCGAAGCTGCCTTGCGTCCATTGCGTCTCAACGATATACGCCTTCTCGGCCAGCATTGGCAAGAGAAAAATGGAACTGAGACCCAAGGCCAAACCAGCCGCCCCTAGGGAGAGGCCAGCGATGCGCAAGGCGTTCCCCCAACCCACTCGTAGTTTGGAGAGAATCAAGAAGGCCACATACGGCACCAAGAGCATAGTGAAAACGAAGGCCGTAGCGGCGTGGGTGAGAAGCAATCCGGCGTACGCCAAGCCCGCCAGAACTAGATGGCGTAGAGAGCGCCGTTCCGCCAACTCATAGAACAGCAACAGGACCAGGGGCAAGAAAGCAAAGGCGAAGAACTCCGCAAGAGCAGATCGGACGTAGACATCAAGCAGACGATACGGTACATAAGTGTACACCACGCCGGCTAGCACGCCCGCCTCTGGGCTCAGCACCTTCTTCGCGAACGCGTACATCGTCAAGCCAGAAAAGATGAAGCCCAGGATGTAGGTCAGTTTCACGGAAGCCGTCAACCCGGCGCCCAGAAGGTGGAAGACCTCAGCAACGTAGAAGGCCAGCGTAGAGTAGATGTTGAACAGCGGGTAGCCATAGCCCAGGGCGAAATCAATGCCCCAGCGAGGGTAGAGCACCCCATCTCGGATAGCTTGATCAAACTGGTTCAGGAAGAAAACGCTGTGAGCAGCATCATGGGCCTTGAGGAAAGATGGTGGACCGACCAGGGGAGCCCACGCAAAGACAGACAATACCACGACGAGTACTGCATCCCACCTGACCCTACCACGCACTCTCGCCAGTACCCCACCCAACGATCTGGAACGGCTTTCCGCCACCTAAGGTCCTCTAACCTGCGGTCTTCCGGCGCCGATAGGCTTCCCGCCCAAGAACGCACAGCACGAGCACCAGACTCAGAATGGACAAGTATCGGCCCACCACCCTCACCCGTGTATCCTCGAACCGCAGCAGCAAGTAGTACTCTCCGACCGGCACCCACACTGACACACGTCCGAGACTCCCATGAGGCACTACCTCGAGTTCCTCCGCTATGTCCCCTTCCCGTCCCTCAAGGATGTAGCAGCGCCATCCTGGATAGTAGAAGATATTGAAGATGATTCGCCCTTCCTCCTCGGCGTGAACCCACAGCTCTTGGGAGGTGGTACTACTATCCTGAAGATCAACTGCCAGTCGTCTCCTTGGCCTGGGAAGTGACTCGAGGTCGACCTTGAGATCAGGAGCCTGGCCTTCACCTATCACGTGGTCGGCAAAAGCTGACCAAGTAGGCACCTCATGGGTCCAGGCCACCGAGCCTGTCATCTGATCGCTGCTCTGCATGAAACGCATCATCCCCGCCAGGGATACAGGCCCCTCCGCGGGCTCTATGATCTGAGGCGTAAGGTACGCGAAGCTTCCCAGGAGCACCAGGCCCACGAGAGCCAAGGTGGCAATAGCCCCGGTTGGCTTTTCGTTGCCGCCGGCCACGGCCACCACTGAACCGGCCAGGAAGGCGACGCAGGGCATCATCAGTGCTAGCAAACGCCACGGGAACTGTGCAAAGATCACAATAGGCAACAGCTCCCAGAAGCGGGTCGACACAGTCAGCATCAACAAGGCAATGATGACTGCCGCGGCCTGGAAGAAGACCAACATCCGTCTCTGGACTTCGTTCTTGATGCGTAACACGACCGCCAGCGAAAGGATAGACAAGACAACGGGCACTGCCCCTATCTGGAAAGCCAGCTCATCCTGAGGACCAGGTCTGCTAAGTCCGTAGCCCCAAGATGGAGAAAAGAACTGGAAGAAGTAGACGAAATCATCTCGATAATCATAGTACCCACCCAGCCATTGGTCTAGGCGCACAAACTTGAATTCGACAGCCATGGGCAGCCAGAAGACGGCACTGAGACCAAGCCCAAGTAGCAGCGCAGCCAACGGCATCCAGGCACGCCGTGCCAGCGCCCCACCACACCGGATCAACCGCCGCCGCCCTGAGGCGGGCATGCGCTTCAGGTCCTGCCACCATCTCGACAGGACAAGAAAAACCAGGTAGATACCCAGGAAGGGCGAGAATAGCATCAGAAGACCATTGTGGGAGAAGACCAGCCCTGCATAGGATACCCCCGCCCCCACCAAAGCCAGCGCTCGTGGCCTCTCCACCGTCTCGTAGAAACACCAGAGGATCAGCGGAAAGAAGATCAAGGCCACTGACTCGGCAAGAGCGCCCCTGACATAAACGTCGGAAATGTGATACGGAATGTAGACGTACACCAAGCCAGCCACGAGGCCGGCTCGTGACCCCATCAGCCGACGCACAAACAGATACATGGTCACCCCTGAGAGAACGAATCCCAGTGCGAAGACCATCTTGATGGCTGAGACCAAGTCCAGCCCTAGGAGATGCAGAGCTTCACCCAAGTAGAAAGCCAGGGGGCTGTAGATGTTGAAGAGGGGATATCCATAGCCAAAAGTGATGTCTGGAGACCACCGGGGGTACAAGACACCGTCCAGGACGGAGCGATCGAATTCGTAGAGGAAGTACACGCTATGCCTGGCATCGTGAGCACCCCAGAAGAACCCGGACTGGAACAAGGGGGCAATAGCAAAGACGGAAAGCAGCACAACCAGCACGATGTTGATGTCGAGACCTTTGATTCTTGTCATCAGACTCGCATGAAGACAGGCACAAGTACCACGTCTTGGATCATCAGTCCAGGATCACGGCTGTTCCGCCTCCGGACAAGGGCAGTCTCTCTCCGGTCTCCCGGACATAGACACCTATCTCGATTGTGTATCCTTCCCTTGGGCCTTCGACGTCTATCGTCAGTTCGTGCTGATCTTTGACAATCTCCCCCAAACCCCACGAGCTGGTAGATCTTTCGCCATCTGCTGGCATCGCATCCCTCTGCCCCCAGATGGTGCCTTGTGTGTCCACGATGTGCACGAACACCATGTAGTCCGTATCCATTAGCTGCAAGCATTGCCACTGAAGGGTCAGACGCACGGTAGCTCCATGAAGGAGAGGTCCCTCACGTTCGTACGCCAGCAGCGCCATCTCATCGCCCAGGACCGCAACTGGTGAGCCACCAACCTGCACGTCTGTGAAGTGGGGACTCAGGTACCCGTAGCTGGAGAGGATCGCAAGCGTCACCAGAGCCGCTTGCCAGGGAAGGCAGGCCAACTGTCGCGCCATACCCACCACGGCCCCTGACGCCACTGACAGAACCAGCCCGATCAAGGCCAGCAGTTGCCATGGATACCTCAGCATTGTGGACAGTGAGCTAGCCCGCCACAGGAAGGACGCCGGGTGCAGCAGCATCAGAACCATAGCCAGCGCTGCGACAACGAAGAAGGTGGCCTTCTTCCGTAGTGCCGGACGCACACCATTGCTGCTTGGCAGAAGCATGGCCGTCAACAGAGTCAAGCCGGTGGCCACGAGACCGAGTTGTAGCGGCATGGTGTCCTCCCAACCCGCCACACTGGCTCCATACCCCCAGCTTGCCGAGAGTAACTGAAAAGGGTACACGAAATGCTCGAAGAAATCGCCGCCCTTTTCGATCAGGACTCCATTTCTCAATACGGCGGGCACTTGGAGAAACAAGCTCAACCCGACTCCCACCAGCAACAACAGAGCAGACCGCCCCTTCATCCGCCAGGAGGGACCCAGGAGGAGAGCATAGGCCAACAGGATGAGGGCGTAGAGCACGGACAGGCCAAGGTTGGTCAGAGCCAAGGCAGTGTACAGGAGGACTACGCCGCTGGCCCACCGCCATCTTCCCCCGTGCAAGTACTTCTCCAAGCAAAGAAGGATCAGGGGATAGAGAACGAAGGCCCAGGCCTCCCCGAAGGCTCCCCGCACGTACACCGTAGCCAGATGGTATGGCAAGTAGAGGTAGACTACTGCTGCCACAAGCCCTGCCCTTGCGCCAAACAACTCCCTTCCCAGCAAATAGGCACCCAACCCGGAGGCTACGAAACCCATCGCGTAGACGGTCTTGATGGCCCCCACCCCTCCCAGCCCCAGCCATCGCAAGAACTCAGCCAGAAGATAGGGCAGTGGCCCTTCTCCCCGGAGCAGAGCATAGCCCGCTGCCTCTGTAGGCACCCAGCCCAAGTTTCCCCACAGATTGGATTCCAGATCAAAGAGATTGAAGACGGACCAGAAACCGGAGTGGGACTGAAAGAAGCCGGGATAGGTGAGAGGGGCGAGGGCGAAAACGCTCAGGAGCGCCACCAACACGAGGTCAAGGTTCAGCTTCTTGGGCAGATCAGACCACGTCATGGACCGTCAGATTCCCTTAACGCGTGCGGGGACTCGCCAGCCCTCGATACTGGATCCACTGCCTCTTTTCCTCTCCAAGGTGCCACTTGCCTCTAGAGCACGATCACGATCTTCAACGACTCATCAGCCTGCACTGCCAGGCGAATTGCTTTCCCGACCTGCTCTAGTCCAAATTGATGAGTGACCAATCCCCTCGTTTGAACCCGCTCTCTGCTGATGAACACCAGGGCAGCTCGAGTGTCATCAGGGCCACAGGAATAGGTGGAGACGAGGCTGATCTCCGAGAACAGTAAGTCGTGCACTTTCACTGGCAGAGTGGCACCGGGAGCGAGAGGGGCGTAGAGCAGGACTGTACCTCCCTTGCCGACCAATCCAAGACATTCCTCCATGACGGAGGCGCTGCCTACGGTGACAATGACCAGGTCTGCGCTGCGACCATCGTTGAACTCCCCAAGTTTGGTCCTCAAGTCGTCGGTCCTCGGATTGATCGTGAGATCTGCCCCCAGTTCGCTGGCTGCCTGAAGACGATACTCAACTGGATCGCTGGCGATGACAAGGCCAGCACCCCACAGTCTGCTCAACTGAGTGAAAAGGAGACCACTGACCCCAACACCGACAATGAGCACGGTGTCGCCCTTCTGCAAGCCAGCTCGATCCATGCCTCTGATCGCGCAAGCAGTGGGTTCTATCAAAGTTGCTTCGTTGAAGCCAAGTCCCTCGGGCAGGTGAAGCACATCTCGCTCTACGTTGATGGCCGGTACGCGGATATACTCAGCGAAGCCACCGGGGTAGATGCGACTCGCTCCGAAAGTCCGACAGGATGAGTAGTTCCCTCGGAGACAGTAGTGGCAGACGAAACAGGGCACATGATGATGTACGAATACCCTGTCTCCCAGTGCGAATCCCTTCACGTCTTCGCCCAGTCGTGAGACGAGACCCACGGGCTCGTGGCCTAACACAGTGGGCGCTTTGCTGTCAGCGTACCACTCCATGAGATCGCTTCCGCACAGGCCGCAGGCCTTGACTTGCACGAGCATCTCACCAGGACCGATATCCGGTATTGCCATCTGCTCCACGCGAATCTCATCGCGACTGTAGTATCTAGCAACTCTCATCCAGTATCCTCGCGGCACCCCCTAGGGGATGACGGCCACCTTAGCTGCATCTCCCTGCATCACTGCTTTCAACGCCTGCTCTACTTGTTGCAGAGGTACCCGTGCGTTGATCAGGGGTCCCCCTCTGACCACCCCTTCGCTCAGCAAATGCAGAGCCTTCTCGACAGTCCGTGGCGTGTGATGGAAAACACCTTTGACGGTCAACTCCCCGTAATGCACCATACCTGTGTCCAGAGATATCTGCGTGCCCGATGGGCAGCCCCCGAACATGACCACCGTCGCCCCTTTGCGAGCAAGGGCCAGCGCCATTTTCCACACCTCGGGCACACCTGCTGTCTCGATGACCACATCGGCTCCTCGGCCGGCGGTCAATTCGTTGACCACCGCTGCTGGATCCTCGGTGGTAGGATTGATCACTCTGGTGGCCCCCAGCTCGCAGGCCAACTCGAGTCTGCCGTCCTTCAAATCGATGACCACTACCTGAGCTGCCCCGTCGTTGATCGCTAGCTGCAAGTGCATGAGTCCGATAGGGCCGCCTCCCCCAGCAATGACGACGCAATCCCCCGCAGAGATGCAGGCAGCCTCATTGCCCAACGTAACGCACGCCAATGGCTCCAGCAAGGCTGCCTCTTCGTAAGACAGACCGTGGGGAATCTGATACACGTTGTGTTCAACTATGCGTGCCGGCACCCTGATATACTCGGCGAACGCGCCCCAGTTGAAGAGGATATCTTCACACAGATTCTGTCTGCCCTTGTGGCAGTAGAAGCAGGACAGACACGGAGCTGAGTTGGCAGCGACTACAGCCATACCTTCTCCAAAGGCACTCACCCCGTCGCCCACCTGGACGATATCGCCCGCAAACTCGTGCCCGAAAGGCATCGGCGGCTTCATGAGATGGTGACCGCGCTGATATGTCTTCACGTCAGTGCCGCAAGTCAGGGCGGCCCTGACCCTGACTAGAATCTCTCCTGACCCAATGGTGGGTAGTTCCACATCTTGGTAGCTCAGCTCCCCAGGTCCCCGGTAGACCACGGCCTTCATTGGGTTTCACCTCGCTTTGCGGGTACCACACACAGAAAGCCCAGTGGTTCGCCACTCAGACATCGAAACTGGTGCAGATCATGTGGTGACACATAGACAACGTCACCGAAGGACACCTCAATCTCTTCCTCACCCAGAAGTACGCTTCCCCTTCCTCTGAGGATCAAGACGCCATGGTCGTGTGCGTGCCTCTCCAAGGAAGTGTAGCCGCCGGGCTGGACCTCGAAGTATCGCATCGCCAAGTGGGGAGCCTTCTCCTGCGGGCCTATCAGCCATCGAACTGAAGCCCCCTTCACCGAGGGCGACTCGTAGCCCCCTACGGCCACGCCCTCCCAGTCGAAGCTGCCACGCCTGCCGTTGAACCTGTGCACGCAACTCATTGCCCGCCTCCGCATCTCACCGAACAGATTCTAGCACACATTCGGCAGCAACAAAAGGGGCCAGCAACCTGTGTCAGCTTCTGCCACATGAATGAGAAAGCCAACAGACATCGTCCGCCTGTTGGCTAGTCCCTGCGTCCCCCACCCTGCCGTGTGCCCTCATTGTTTTGAACCTGCCGAGGCAGGTGGGTGCCTACCCATCGGTTTTGCCCTGTCGGACAGCCCCTCCGGAGATCGGCTCCCCATTCACAGGTATTGGCTCAAAACGTTGAGTAAAGCATCACAAGCATGATAGGAGACGCACTGTTATCTTACCACATTACCGGCAGAAGTGCAACAACGCGAAACGTCGACCACACCTAGCACCGTCGGCAGCGATTTGCTATAATCCGACGTGGTCATGGAATCAGACCTAGAAGTAGTCACCGTAACGGACGTGGACAGCTTTCTTGGCTTGGAAGCCGAGTGGAACACGCTGCTCCAACGGACGAAAGCAGATACCATTTTCCTAACGTGGCAATGGCAGAAGGCATGGTGGGATTGCTTCGGTGAGGAAAGTCGACTGGCCGTATTGACCGCAAGGGAGCGTGGAGAACTGGTGGCCCTCGCCCCTTTCTACATTGCGGCCCCCAACGGGAGTTCAGGGACGCTTCGTTTGATCGGGGGCGTCGAAGTTTCCGACTACCTAGACCTCATCGTAGCCGACGACAAGGAGGGGCCAGCATACCGAGCCCTCTGGGAGTTCTTGACCAGCGAGTGCGCGTATCCCTGGCGGGACATGGACTTGCATAATGTCCCCGGCTCGTCAGGGACTCTGGAAACGCTAGCCACGATTGCTGGCGGAACCGACGGCGTTCGGGTCACAAGACAGGTCGAGGACGTTTGCCCCGTCATCAGCTTGCCTACCAGCTGGGAGCACTACCTGCGTCTTCTAACGAAGAAGCAACGCCACGAAATACGTCGCAAGCTGCGCAAGGCCGACAGAGAGGCCACTGTTGACTGGTACTACGTCGAAGACGAAGAGACGCTGACGCATGAGGTGGAGGACTTCATCGCCCTTCATCAGAGAAGCGCCCCGCAGAAGAAGGAATTCATGGATCAGAGGATGCAACGCTTCTTCCAGCGCATAGCCAGCTCCGCCTTTGACCAGGGCTGGCTGAAGCTTGCCTTTCTCGTCGTCAACGAAGTCAAGGCCGCCACGATGTTCTGCTTCGACTACAACGATTCCATCCTTGTCTATAACTCCGGGTACGATCCCCGCATGCACCCGTCTCTGAGCACGGGCATCGTGCTCTTGTCCTACTGCATTAGAGATGCCATAGCTAAGGGGCGCAGGACCTTCGATTTCCTGCGGGGCGCCGAGGACTACAAGTACCGCTTCGGCGGGGAAGACAGACAGGTATACAATCTGAGGATCACTAGGTGAGGTTGAGCCTATGTATCGCGTGGCCATGCTAAGCGTCCACACCTGCCCTCTGGCAGCGCTGGGCGGCAAAGAGAGCGGCGGAATGAACGTCTACGTTCGAGATCTCAGTCGGGAGTTGGGACGTCGGGGTTTTCAAGTGGACATTTTTACGCGGTCACAGAATCCCAAACTACCTCGGATTGGTCAACTGGGACCCAACGCCCGGGTGATACACCTCAAAGCTGGCCCGGAAGCCCCGTACGACAAGAACCTGGTCTACGGACACAGGCTGGAGTTCGTCCGAAACCTGAAGAAGTTCGCTGAAAGAGAGAACATCGCCTATCATCTCATCCACAGCCATTACTGGCTCTCCGGCACCATCGCCCTGCAACTCCAGAGTGAATGGAAGGCTCCCATTATGCACATGTTTCATACCTTGGGGAAGCTCAAGAACCAAGTAGCCAGAAACGTGGCCGAGAGAGAAACACTGCAGCGCGTGGACATCGAGCGGGAGATCATGATCAATGCGGATCGTCTGATCGCTGCCAACCCCCTGGAGAAGGCGCAGATGACGTGGCTCTATGGTGCCGACCCCGCCAAGATTAGAGTAATCCCTTGCGGGGTTGACCTGGACCTATTTCACCCCCTTCCCATTGGTGAGGCGAAAGCCTACCTGGAAATGCCCAAGCATCACAAGATGGTCCTCTTCGTGGGACGGATCGAACCGCTCAAGGGGATAGACGTATTGATTGAGGCGATGGCCCTAGTCGTACGGGAGATGGATCAGCTTCGGAAAGAGATGTGCCTGTGTATCATCGGGGGAGATCCTGATGCAGATCCTGAGCAGATGGACCGTGAGATGTCATACTTGCAGGCAATGCGCGAGAGGCTAGGCATCGCAGACGTGGTGACTTTTATTGGCAAGAGAGACCAAAGTACCCTGCCCTATCACTACTCTGCTGCGCAGGTCTGTGTCGTGCCCTCACACTACGAGTCGTTCGGCATGGTCGCACTGGAAGCCATGGCCTGCGGCACCCCAGTGGTAGCCTCAAGGGTGGGGGGACTCACCTTCACGGTCAAAGATGGACAGACTGGCTTTCTGGTGCCGAACGATGATCCTGAGGCCTTGGCAGAGAAGCTGAAGCTCCTGCTGACTAATGAGAACCTGCGCCGGCAGATGGGCCATCAGGCCAGCTCGCTGGCCAGTCGCTATAGCTGGTCTATCGTGGCAGGCCAGATCGTGGCGGCGTATCGGGACCTAGTGATCCATGCTCGGCCCCAAGTCTGCTGTAGCGACAGAACTGAGCCTTGTGCGACCAGGTTAGGGTGCTCCGATTGAAGCCTCGCGGCAGAAGTCTGTCTCAAGAATCAATAAGAAGGAACCCCCTCGTCAAGCGAGGGGGTTCCTCATCGTCTGGTGTCAATCACCTTGGCTAGGCGGTCTCCGACCAGTAGGTCAATTCTGGCTCCACATCACCGGTGATAACCTCTCTGGTGATCTCGCACCTCCGCACATTGCGCAGCGATGGGATCTCGTACATTGAGTCCAGGAGTACTTGCTCGATGATAGTCCTCAGGCCCCTGGCGCCGGTCTTGTACTCCAGAGCCTTCTCGGCCGCGGCCTCCAAGGCATCATCAGTGAACACCAACTCCACGTTATCTAGAGCAAGCAACTTCTTGAACTGTTTGACCAAGGCGTTCTTCGGCTCTGTTAGGATTCTGACCATGATTTCCTTGTCCAAAGGCTCCACGCTAACGACCATCGGCAGACGGCCCACGAACTCCGGAATGAGGCCATACTTCAAGAGATCGTCAGCGATGACCATCCGCAGCAGTTCGGCGGACGAGAGCTCGTCCTTGCCTCGGGCCTCTCTGTCCTTGAATCCCATCGGCTTGTTGCCTCCTACTCGTTCAGCAACCACCGTGTCCAGCCCCTGGAACGCCCCGCCACAGACGAAGAGCACGTCTCTTGTGTCCAGCTGAATGAACTCCTGGTGAGGATGTTTTCTTCCCCCTTGAGGAGGGACATTGGCAACTGTGCCCTCGATGATCTTCAACAGCGCCTGCTGGACACCCTCCCCCGAGACGTCGCGGGTTATTGAGGGATTGTCACCAGTCTTGCGCGCGGTCTTGTCAATCTCGTCTATGTAAACGATCCCGCTTTCAGCCCGCCCGAGATCGTAGTCGGCTGCCTGGATCAAGCGGAGGAGGATGTTCTCCACGTCCTCGCCGACATATCCAGCCTCCGTCAGCGATGTGGCATCCGCGATGGTGAATGGGACGTCCAGGATTCTGGCCAGGGTCTCCGCGAGGAGCGTCTTACCGCACCCAGTGGGACCGATGAGGAGTATGTTCGTCTTCTGTATTTCTACATCGTCAACCAGGGATCCGGCAAACACGCGCTTGTAGTGGTTGTAGACAGCCACGGACAACACGCGTTTCGCCTGATCCTGTCCGATGACATACTCGTTCAAACGTTCGTAGATCTCCTTGGGAGGCAGTATCTTCTCCAGGGGCGTCTGACCCCGAGGGAAGGATGGTTCCTCTTCCGCAAGAATCTCCCGACAAAGCTCAACACATTCATCACAGATGTTGACCGCGCCTGGGCCGGCGATCAAACGTTCCACCTGATGCTGCGGCCTGTTGCAGAAGGAGCAGTTGTGCAGTTGCTCCGAAGTCGTACTGCTCATTGTTCCTTCTTCTCCTCTTCCGTGGGACCTGTCAGTATCTCATCTATGATGCCATATTCTACGCCGCTCTCGGCGTCCATGAAGTAGTCGCGATCAAAGTCCTCAGCTATCTTCTCCACACTCTGTCCGGTGTGGTTCGACAATATATCGTGGATCTTTGCCTGCATCCGCAGCAACTCACGCGCTTGGATCTCCACATCCGGCGCGTAGCCACGGATTCCTCCTCCGGCAGGGTGCATGTGTATGGTGCAGTTCGGCAGACCGTAACGCCGACCGGGCGCGCCCGCCGCCAGGATCACTGTGGCTAGGCTAGCAGTCGAGCCCACACAGATAGTCGAAACCGGAGACTCGATCAATTGTATCGTGTCGTAGATGGCCAGCCCCGGATAGATAAGCCCGCCCGGACTATTTATGTAAAGATGTATTTCCTTGTCCGGGTCCTCGCGAGCAAGAAAGAGCAACTGCGCTATTGTCAGGTTGGCGACGCTGTCGTCTATCGGTGTGCCCAGGAACACGATTCGCTCTTTGAGGAGAAGCGAGTATATGTCGTAGGCCCGCTCACCTCTGCCGGTTGACTCTATCACCATGGGAATCAAGTTGATCACCCAAACCACCTCCATTGCAGCACCTTCTAGGATGCAGCCAGATCCACTTGCTAGTCAGTAGCGACTTCCTCTGAAGAAGCCTGCTTCTCTTCAACTTCCCCTGAACGCTCGTTATCATCCGCTTCAACGGATGCTTCGTCCATCCCCTTCTCGTCGGGGCCTGTGGACAGCTCTGCCAGGCGCTCGACCATCTTCCGACCGTAGAGTCTGTTGCGCACGTCCTCTCGCACTTGCTCGCTGCCCAACAGTGCGTCTCTTAGGGCCTGAGTATCTTGACCATACGCGCGAGTAATTCTGTCCACATCGCCCTCTATCTCTGCGTCGTCCACGTCAAGATCTTCTTCTTCGACCAACTTGGACAGAATCACAGACTTCTTCACGCTCTTCTCAGCAGTCGGACGGAACTCATCCAGCAGAGCCTCCATGGTTCTGCCCGTCGTGTTCAAGTATCCCTCAAGAGTGAAGCCTTTCTCCTGAAGATCTCGCACAAGTGCCCCCACCATCGTCTCCAATTCCGAATCCACGAAAAGCGGCGGCAAGTCTACGTTCGCCTCCTCCGAAAGCGAGTCCAACACGCTCTCAGCCAATTCGTCCTTCTGCTCAACCTCGCGCTGCCGCTGCAGGTCCTCTCTGATCTTCAGCCGAAGTTCCTCCAGACTCCCGAAGCCACCCACCATCTTGGCTAGTTCGTCATCCACCTTCGGAAGGTGCTTCTCCTGAAGACTGCGGACGTGCACTCGGAAAGCCACCTCTTGGCCGGACAGATCCTCGTCTTCGTAATCATCGGGAAAAGTCACGCTGAAGGTTCTATCCTCTCCCGCCGAGGTACCAGCTAGCTCCTTGCCGAACTCGGAGCCAAGGAACTCCCCCTCGGTCCGCAACTCGTACTCCTCCTCTTCAAGCTTCAGCACGACCCGATCTCGAAGGGTCCCCTCTACATCCAGCAGCGCGAAGTCCCCCAGTGCCGCGGGCCGGTCCACTGACACCATCTCCGCGAAGCGCTCCTGGATATCCCGCAACACCGCTTCAACCTCCTCCTCCTCGACGTTGACCTCCTCTAGCTTCACGTGCTCATTTCGATAGTCACCCAGCTCAACAACTGGCTTCAGCGAGACGGTCATACGTAGTGTGAGAGGGTCCCAATCAGCTATCTCGAGGTCTTCCAACCTGATAGGCTCCAGCCCGCTCTCTTCCACCGCCTGCTCGTATGCTGCCCTTCCCACATCGTCTATGACTTCTCTGACCAGCGCTTCCCTACCCATGCGCTGCACAACCACTCGGTGTGGGGCCTTCCCTTTGCGGAACCCGGGTATCTCTACACGGCCCGCAAGTCGTCTGGAAGCGGTCCTCAAGAAAGGACCCAACCATTCATCCTCAACCGTCGCGGTCAAGACAGCCAGTCTGTTCTCCAGTTCCTTCGCTTCGACTTCCAAGAGTAGAATCCAACCTCCGTATGAACCTTACTGACAACGACAGTCCGCTAAACGCTCGAGCGAGCCAAGGGCATCGCAAGACCTCTGTACGCACCAAAAAGCGGGCGATGGGATTCGAACCCACGACCTTCTCCTTGGCAAGGAGACGTTCTACCAGCTGAACTACACCCGCTCACTTAGGATCTCATGGGGAAGGTGGGACTCGAACCCACACGGATCGCTCCACGTGATCCTAAATCACGCTCGTCTGCCAGTTCCGACACTCCCCCTTCGCAGCCATATTATACCACCAAGTCGGTTTCTTTTCAACCCTCGCTACGCCAGGGTGTGGGGAACGCTTCTCGGACCTAGGTCTGCATGGGGAATCCCGCCTCGACGCTTCCGGCAGTTTCGAAGGGTCTTGTAGCGAGTCCAAGCCGATTACGAGAGCCGGCCGCACCATGGCACTATTACGCCTTTCGACACCCTGTGTCGCGCATTTCCCAGCCCACAGAGCCTGGCATGTGTGCTGGAGGCCAAGCGAACTCCCTAGCCGTATGGCATGCCGCCCGACCACGCCAATGCAACCGTTCGGTGCAGACCTCAGCCATTCGATGAGCCAAGCAGCAAAGCCATCACGTGTTGCTGATCCTACGATGCAAACGCGGGGATCCTCGCCCGAATCACCACCTCCTCACGAAGGCAAAGAAATTGCTGAAGATGCGATCCTGGCTACCATCATCCACCTCATAGCCCCTCGCTGCCATCTCCTCTCCGTCGACGCCGATGTTGCCAAGCCATGGAGCTCCCAAGAGCACACTCTCTGCGAGAGCTGCGTCGTACTGGGGATTGGACTGCACACCCCATACTGGCAGGTCTCCATAACGAAATGCCTGAATCGGACACTGTTCGGATGAAGCGAGATGCACACCGCCGGGCGGCAGTTCCGTCACCTGATCCCAATGCCACAAGAAAGCGTAGTATCTCTGATTGATACCCTCCAGAAGCGGGTCGGCCAGGCCATCCCGATTCACCGTGACCTCCAGCCAGCCAACTTCAAACTCCGGGGCCCGTTCCACTCGCCCCCCAAGCCAATGAGCCAGCAACTGATGTCCAAGACACACGCCGAGGATGGGCACGCCCTGATCCATGGCCTCAAGCACCCGATCGCGCTCCTCCACCAGAAAAGGCACCGTGTCAAACTGGCTGGGCGCGTATTCGCCACCAGACAGGATGATTGCGTCGAAGCCTGTTAGATCAGGTATCGATTCTCCCTCGTAGGCTGCGATAGGTATGGAGGAGACATCGTTCTGGGCCAGAACATCGTCAACCTGTAGGAATCGAGAAGGACCATGAAGGATCACCGCTGCGCGCAGATGTCCGCGCGGCGTCGGTGTCGGTTCCGGAGTGGGGGTCGGCGTGTTCGTCGGTGTAGAGGTCGGTCGTGGGGTTGGCGTGCTGGTAGGCATCACCGTTGGAGAAGGCGTGGGTGTGTGGGGCGCTGGTGACTGAAGGCGCGAGCACCCCACGATGGTGGCAGAGAATGCAAGTAGTGCGCAGGGCATCAACCGCGCAATCTCTTGGCCAATCATCGCCACTCGCTTCTTCAGATCGCAATCCACAGTGGGCGAATTCTATCACAGGACACATCTGCGCGGCCAACACAAAGGGGGTGCTCGCGCTAGTCAACTCGGCCACTTGAACTGAGACCATGATCTAATCAGCTCCAGCAGTTGCAGCAGGCATCCGGAGTTCGTGGGATCAACCTGCGGAACTTGCGCAGCCATCAACGCCGCGTAGGCATCGCCGCGCCCAGCACCTTGATCATTCTCTTCGAGACCGAGATCGGTCGCCCCTGCCATAATCAGATCTTTGACCTCCC
>JAUWLF010000111.1 GCA_030613785.1 Chloroflexota bacterium
CCTCTCGGGAGGGGTAGTCTATCGTCGGCAGGGCGAAAACTACCCTTGCTCCAGCCAGATCCTGGGCTGACCATGTCTCCCCATAGGGGATCAGGTCCACGTCCAGACCGCTGAACTCCAGGGCCATGGCGAAGTCGGTCAAGGAGGTGGGACCCATATACGTCGGCTCCGTCTGTGTGCCCACAAAGACCGCGCGTCCCCCATCGGGCCTCGCGATGCGCAGGTCGGGCTTGTCTTCCCCGATCGCGATAACGGTGCGCAGAGCTATCCGGGCCATCTCCATGAGGGCGTCGGATTCCTCTTCCACGCGCTCCATGGTGTCGTAGGGGGCGTGGATCACCCCAGCGTTGTGGATGCCTCCCGCTTGTGCCTCCTCTACGACCCAGTAGCCGACATTGGCATTGGGCACAGCGAAGCCTGAAAAGGCCCCGTTGTCCGACACGGGGCCCAGTGCGTCGTGACCCTGGGAGGCTATGCCTAGCTGCCGGGCTTGCTCCTGGAGGAAGTCGCTCAGAGGGTGGGAGGAGTCGCCGTAGCTGGCATACGACCAGTAGTCGAAGGTCATGATGCCGGTAAGCCCATCCAGTGGGCGGGTAAGGCAGTCTAGCTGTAGCATGGCTATCGTCCGGTCCAGCAACTCCTGATGCCGCGCGGCGAAGGTGTTGGAACCGTAGAGGAAGAGCTCCTCGCTCCCGAACCAGACCAGATAGGTGGTCACCCCGGGCTGGTATCCGCTCTCGTTCAGCACACGGGCCACCTCCAAGAGGATCGCTGAGCCGCTGCCGTCATCCATCGCCCCAGGATTATTGGGAGAGTCTATGTGGGCCCCCAAGATCAGGGCGTGAGAGTCATCTCGACCTGGGATCATGGCTATCAGGTTGCGGGAGCGCGCAGGAGAGATGACGTCCGTGTCCACCAGCACCGTGGCCTCACTGATGCGTTCAAGGTCGGCCATGTTCTCGATCCCGGCGGCTGCCATGTCCTCCAGGCGGGCGACGACGATGGGCGTTCCGTTGTCGTTCACCCAGTAGAAGGGGCTCCCCTCGTAAGCGAAGGAGCCGTGACTCTCCCCTGGTTTGGGGGACCAACTGGTCACCACCACCAGGGCCAGAGGACGAGCCTGAATCAGTTGGGTGGCCTTCGTTTCCACCTCGCCTCGGTGCCACAGCGTCCGATCCACAAGGGCGTAGTCGACGAACACCACCTTATCCCTCGCTTCCTCCGCTGAGAAGGACTCCAACTGGCTCTCTGAGCTCACCAAGAGAACCTGGCCGCTGACCTCGAGGGGATTGGGGTCTTCATCTCCTAGTCGGCCATCGGAATCGAAACTGGGTGCGATCTCCACGTCGTCGCGGGGACCACGAGGGGGGTTTACAGG
The DNA here is from genome assembly GCA_030613785.1 of Chloroflexota bacterium. GTDB lineage: Bacteria > Chloroflexota > Anaerolineae > UBA7937 > B3-Chlor > JAUWLF01. The sequence continues at coordinate 1,379 of JAUWLF010000111.1, forward strand.
GATGAGGTACTCCTGGTCATCGAGGCGGATGTGCAGTTGCGCCTGCCAGACCTCGGTAGCCATGAAGACGCGAAACTCTTCCTCCTCGACGGTCATGCCCTTCTCCTTCAGGTTGGTGAAGGAATCTAGCACGCCGGCCACGTACTTCACTGCCTCCTCTTCGCCGCTGGTGGCTGAGTTGCGCCAACCGGAATAGGGCTGGATCTCGGTGAGGGCTTCCACATAGGCCAATAGAGAATCTAGGGATAGGGCAGCGATGACCTGATCGCCAGTGGATGTCGTCGTTGGTGTTGGTGGGCTCAGTGGGGTGGGAGTGGCAAGGGGTTGGCTTGTCTGCGTGGGTGTCGGGGAAGGCGAGGGGCCGGGAAGGCAGGAGACGGCGACTACGCTGAGAGCCAGCATCAACCACAGGGATGTCCTGGCCCTCGTCACTTGGTTCTGCCTCTGGCTACAAGCAGAATGAGCAGGCCGAGCGACAGCGCGGCCGTGCCGATCAACCCAGCTTCAGGGCCAAAGGCTCCCCCGGTAATCGAAGGGTTACCGCCGGTCTCCGTTAGGAGCAGGCCACCAAGCCCCAGGCCGCTGACGGGAAAGGCGAGAATGGGACCTTGCACGAAGTTCCAGGAGAAGTGAAAGGCGATGGGCAACCACAACTCCTTGGTGATGAAGTAGCAGACAGAGAGGAGGATCCCTGCCAGGAAGATATTGAAGAGGGCCAACCAGGTGATGTTGGGGTTGAGGCCATGAAAGAGGCCAAAGAGCACAGAGGACGCGACAACGGCGACGATGGCGCTCCAATCCGCATTCAGATTCTGCAAGATGTAGCCTCGGAATGACAGTTCCTCGTACACAGCGACCAAGGTCATCATGGTGAAGGAAGCAAGCAGATTCCCCAGTATCAGGATCGGCGATCGAGCCTGCCAGGCGAAGCCCTGCACCTCGATCCACCCAGCACCCCATTCCACCACGAAAACGAGGCCGATGAGCAATGCCCCCAGTAGGAGACCACGGAGGATCTGCTTCAGCCACCCAGGCCTCTTGTGAAAGCCCAGATTCACGAGTGTGTCTCCATCGAGGAAACGCCGGAACAGGTAGGTAAGGGGAAAAATCAACACCAGGTTGGCCAGTGCGCTGATGACCATAAGAGGGAGGGAGGAGTCAAGCCCGATCAGCGTACTCTCGTCCATGATACCTAGGGAGATCGCCATCACCAGGAATATGACAATGGGTATTTGGATGGCGATGGAACCCAGCACAAGGACAGCGGTGTAGCAGACCACCCGCCAGGTCGGGCGTAGTCGGCCTTCCTTGATGAGGAACTTTTTCACGGTCATGGTTGTGGCTTACCCCTTCAGATCGTGTTTCCCACGCCTTGAATCAGATACCACCACAAAGCGAAGACCTCCCGTGACGTGTAGAATAGTCGTCGAGATAGAATACTATGGTTAGGGCTGTCCTGTGCCGGCGAGGCATAAGCGGTGAAGCCGATATCTTCGGCCATCAGCAGGGAGCGTCTCATGTGGAAGGGATCGCTGACCACCAGGGCAGTATCCCATCGCTGTTGCTGCATGATCTCGCTGGCACCGAGCAGGTTCTCCCAGGTGGAATGCGATTCCTTCTCCAGGAAGAGCACTTCAGATGGTATCCCCGCCTCCACCGCCAGTCGTCGCATCACCTCTGCTTCCTCAGGTGGGTGCCGGCCCAGGCCACCCGACAGGATCAGATGAGAGGCGTGGCCGTCCCGATACAGTTCGATAGCGCGCTCGGTGCGGGCCTTGAGCGAAGGACCCGGTTGCTGCTCGGGCCATACAGCCGCTCCCAGCACGATGATCACATCGGCTGAGCGAGTCCCGTCTCTGTGGCCCAGTTCGTCTATGGAGCGGTAGGTGACCGCGAAGCATGTGGCGAAGATCAGGACCAGACCGAGCAGAATGCCGGCGAACAGGTACGGTAGCTTCCTCCGTGATCTCTGTGCTCTGCTCGTGTCATATCCTCTCGGCAAGATGCTTCTCCACTATGCCCATCAACTCCTGGGCACGAGCTTCCAGGGAGGAGAGGTGCCGTCGGTGAACCTTGGTCAGCGCCGAGTCCGGCAGCGAGTTCAGATTGGTGTGGACATTGAGGGATGCCCCCTTGAGCGCTCCATGAGCCATGTATGCTGCCACCCCAGCGTCGCTGGCAGCGCTGGGGATGCCTTTTTCCAGGACGACCGGCACCAGTCCCAACACCCTCACCGCTCCCTCGGCCACCTCCATAGGCACTCTAGTGGCCTCTTCCAGTGCTTGCTGGACTGCCCATGACCGCTCTCTCTTCTCCTCCACCGAGGTCTTTGGCAGCCGATAGGCCTCAAGCACCTTCTGATATGCCCTGGCGTCCTCCTCCACGCGAGCTGCCAGTTCCCCTCTCAGCTCCTCGGCTTCTTCCAATACAGATGTCAGATCGTCTGCGGCGCTCCCCTCACGTTGCTTGCTAATGGTCAGATTGCAGACCATGCTTGTCAGCGCCGCCGCCAAGGCTCCTGCCAGTGCCGCCACACTGCCCCCTCCGGGCGTCGGCGTCGATTCTGCAACTTCCTCCAGAAAGTCCCCCGGGGTCGCCTCGGGCTCCTCAAGGTGGCTCTCCAGTACCAGTCCAGGCGTGAAGCCCTCTATTTGGAGGTAGAATCCGGCGGCGTCCAGGAGGGCCTGCCGTGGAATCAGACCCACGATCTCACTGCTCACCACATTGGCCCCGTAGCGCGCTGCCTCTCTCTTGATCAGCTCGAAGACGCGATGCACGGGCGTCCGCAGGTAGTTTGTCAGGTTCATCGAGACCTGCACCTGCCCGCGCTCCTCTATCAGCAAGCCCAGCGCCTTGACATAACGGAAGCCACCGCTGGAGTGGCGCACGGCTCGGGCGATCGCTTGGACAACGCCCAAGTCGTCGGTGTTCAGGTAAACGTTGTAGGCAATGAGGGGCTCCCTGGCCCCGATGACTGTCGCCCCAGCCTTGCTCAGTCGCGCAGGTCCAAAATCCGGCTCCCTGTGGGGATCTGTTCCTATCTCTTCCTTGAGAGACTCGTATTCCCCTCGCCGAATGTGAGCCAGGTTGACTCTCTCGGGTCTGGTGGCGGCCTTCTCATACAAGTAGACTGGGATATCGAGTTCCCGGCCCACCCTTTCCCCTACTCTTCGCGCCAGCTCGGTGCAGTCTTCCATGCTCACTCCGGAGATAGGAACGAAGGGGACCACATCGGTGGCCCCGATACGAGGGTGCTGCCCCTCGTGCTCGTCCATGTCGATCAACTCCGCTGCCCTCTTGACACCTCGAAAGGCGCCTTCCTCCACGGCCCCCGGTTTGCCGGCGAAGGTCACGACCGAGCGATTATGGTCAGCATCCATCTCCACATCCAGGAGCTTGACGCCCCTCGCTGAGGTGATCGCGGCCACGATCTCGTCCACTACCTCTTTGCGCCTGCCTTCGCTGAAGTTGGGTACGCATTCCACGATCTTGTTCATCTCTCGCACTCCTCACAAGTCCCACGCGCTGTTGTAGATGAGCGGGGAGCAACCGGGGGGGGTCGACTCCATGGCAACGGGCGACGGCTGGGGACCGGTGGCGAGACCCCGCCGCCGGAAGAGCCACCGCTTGCAATCCTAGCCGGTGGCCGACATGCCTTCTGACATTCTCATGACGACGGAATAGATATTCGGCACCATGGTGATCGCTGTCTCACCGTTCTCGCTCAGCCACTTGACGTTGCTGTACTCAGGTCTGCGGTAGTTCACGACTCGTCCCGTTCCCACCGCATCCACGATTTCCAGCACTGCGTCTTCAACGGTCTTGTTGGCCTGGAAGCCAAGCGTTCGCGCGATCTTCTCGAACGAAACCCGGTAGTTGCGTTCATCTTCCACATTCTGATGAACCGAGACTACTACATCCGGCACCACGCCCTTGATGATCTCAGCAATCTGGGCCAGCCGATAGTTGCCAGCGTCGTGACCGACATTGAAAACCTGCCCCCTGACCACCTCTAGGGGGGCTTCAAGACAACCTATGATGGCGTTCGCGACATCGTCCACATGCACGAAGGGTCGCCACTGATCGCCTCCGAAGATGTTGATCTTCTCGTCGAAAGCCGCCTGGGCTGCGAGAAGGTTCACTACGAGATCGAATCGGGGCCGATGAGACATGCCACACACCGTGGCCAGCCGCAGCAGCACGGGCGAGAAGCCATCGGACATGATGGACAGAAGCACTCTCTCGGACTCGATCTTGGTCCTGGCATAGAGCGAGACCGGAGCCACCTCGGAGCGCTCGTCCATGATCTCGTCGCTCGCCCCGTACACACTGCAACTGGAGGCAAAGAGGAAGCGGCGGATGCCATACCCCTTTCCCACCTCTGCGATCACGCGCGTGGCGGCCAGATTGACCTCAAAGGTGAACTCCTCGTCCAGAGCACACGCTGGATCGCCCACGACAGCACCCAGGTGGACAATCGAGCCCATCCCTTGCACGGCTCTGACGACGGCCTCCACGTTGCGGAAATCTCCCTGGACAAGCTCGAAGTCGTGCCTGTTGTAGAGGTCTGCGAGGGATCCCTCGCCGTAGAGGAGGCGATCCAAGACGCGTACTCTGGAACCACGATCGAGGAGTTTGCGGACCAACACAGAGCCGATATACCCTGCCCCACCGACCACGAGGACGCTGCGCGGATCCCTGACGTCGAAGGCGCCGACAGCGCCTAGATCCAGCAACACCTCTCTCTCCACCAATGTGAAGGCCAGTCGGACTCCGCCAATGCCTATCAATGTCATTAGCCAGGCCACAGGGAGGACGCTTCGCGGCAAGCCTATGGTTGCGCCTGCCAGGAAGACCAGGGAGCCAAACGCTAGATAGGTCAGGGTAACGGCTTGGAAGATGACGAAGGTTTTGTAGCGACTGATGTATATGCGGCCACGAGTGTAGAATCCGCTGACGTAGAAGATGACGAGGGCCACGAGGGTCAACAGCGAGGCCGACTTGACGTAGATGCCCAAGAAGCTGCGCATGAGATGTTGATCAACGAAGAGCCCACCGGCCTGACTCCAAGATGCTACCACGTACCGCATGAATAGCGCGAGCGCAAGGCATAGATTCACCAGGACGGCATCAACGAGCATCCGTTTGAGCATCTGACGGGTGATTCGCCCGAATTCTCGCCTTGCCCAGTAGGCTCTGGCCGCTGACGAGAAGCGCTTAGTCCTTGGCTCTCTTCTCATGTTCACGGGGGATTATACTCAACCACGCGTGGTCAGGCCACTGACGGGAGACTCATGGCGTTCGACGGTCGTTGAACAGGAGGGTTGTTGCGGTCTGCCAGAGGATCTGCATGTCCAGAGCGAGAGAGCGGTGTCGCACATACCGGAGGTCCCGTTTCAGTTTCTCTGGCATTATCCGCTCCACATAGTCTTCGTCCGCGCTGCCGTCCTCCAGCATGGAAGACTCATCCCGGTACTCTAGCTGCGTCGGGCCCGTCACGCCAGGTCTCACTCGCAGGACCTCGCGCTGCTTCGCGTCGTAGTGAACCACGTAAGATGGATCTTCCGGTCTGGGACCCACCAAGCTCATCTCCCCCTTGAGGACGTTGACTAGCTGCGGGAGTTCGTCGAGCTTCGTGCTGCGCAGGAAGCTGCCCACTCTAGTAATGCGGGGGGCGTCCCTGTAGGTGATGGCTGGGCCGATGGAATCCGCTTCAAGCACCATGGTGCGGAACTTGTACATGTGGAATGGCCGACCGTCCTTTCCCACCCTCTCGCCTCGGTAGAGGACGGGGCCTCTCGAATCCAGCTTGATCCAGATAGCCAGGACCAGCATCAAGGGACTGAGAAGTATCAGGCCGATTGCAGAGATGAGCAGATCTAGAGCTCTCTTGGCCATGACTTCACCTGCGATTCCTGGCCACTACTTTCCTGACCGCTGCTATCACATCTTCCACATCTCGCGCAGACATTCTCGGATAGCAGGGAAGGCTGACGATAGACTCGTAAACTCCTTCAGCTACGGGGAAATCGCCCTCCTTGAAGCCATACCGTTCCCGATAATAGGGGTGCAAATGTAGAGGGATGAAGTGCACGGAGGCACCCACATTCTCCTTCCGCAGGGCTTCTATGAACTGCGCACGATTGATCGCCACGTGCTCCAGGTTGAGACGGATGGTGTACAAGTGCCAGGCGTGACGCACGTGATCGTTCACGACCGGAGCAATCACTTCGGGCAAGTCGCCAAACGCGTCGGTGTACATAGCTGCATACCGCTGCCTGATCTGTAGGAACTCCTCTTGCTTGGCCAACTGATGGATGCCCAGGGAAGCTTGCATGTCGGTCATGTTGTACTTGTAACCAGGATACAAGACCTCATAATACCAGGAGCCTTGGTCTGTATATCGCTTCCAGGCGTCGCTGCTGATGCCATGGAGCCGAAGAATACGCATCCTCTCAGCCAAATCCTCGTCATCCGTGGTGATCATTCCTCCTTCGCCGGTGGTCAGGTTCTTGGTGGCGTAGAAACTAAAGACCGTCACCTCGCTTATTGCTCCGATCATTCTGTCTTTGTACATAGCGCCCGTGGCATGAGCGGCGTCCTCGATGACCAGGAGCCCATGCTCCTCAGCCAGGGCCGTGATCTCGTCCATCTCGCAGGGTTGACCGCCCAGATGGACCGGGATGATGGCCTTGGTGCGGGCAGTGATCCTCTGCCTTATCTCGTCGGGGTCAATGTTGAAGGTGTCGGGTCGGACGTCGGCCAGAATGGGCACGGCTCCCTGATGAACGACGACGTTGGCAGTGGAACAGAAGGTCAGGGGTGTGGTGATCACCTCGTCGCCCGGCCCTATCTCCCCAGTGACCAGGGCCAGGTGCAGCCCGGCCGTGCACGAACTGACGGCGATGGCATGGGGGCTACCCACATAGTCGGCGAATAGCTTTTCGAAGCGCCTTGTCTTGGGCCCCGTGGTGATCCAGCCAGACTGGAGCGTATCCAGAACCTCGTCGTATTCCCCCTCATCCAGACAGGGTGCGAAAGGCGGGAGGAAATCGTCCCTCACCGGAGCACCTTCGCCTGCTTGGTCGCTGGGCAGGACCTTCTGGTAGGTGATGGAGAGGGAGCCGTGGTAGCTCTGGGAGGACCTACTCACCTCTGTCCAGTCCAAGCTCTCGTAGAATCGCCTGGCCCCCACGTTGTCATCCCTCACTGAGAGCGTGACTGTGCCACATCCTCTGTCTCGGGCCTCCCGCTGGAAGCTCTCGGCTAGGGATCGTCCCAGCCCCGACCGTCTGGCCGAGGGCTTGACCCCTATGGAGACCAGACTGGCGGTCGAAGGCCCTCGTCGGGAGCCCACGTCTGGCGCCGCGGCTTTCGGGGAACGCCGGGTTAGAACCGTCGCCAGAGCTTGCCGAGCAAGGTCCTTTCTCTCACCTAGGAGACGGAGCGTCGGTGCTGGCTTGGAGATGAAGAGCCGACCCAAGGCGGCCAACATCGGGCGCCATCTGGCACGAAACAGCGAAGTCCGGTAGCTGGTGTCGTCTATCGTGCCGGCCACGAATCCCACCACGCGTCCATCTCCATCCAGGGTGACGTGGGCGATGGCCTCAGGGCTCTCCACGTACCAGCCGTACACGGCTCGCAGGAAGGATGGACCTAGCTGTGTGAGGTAGTAGTCTGGAAAGCACTGTTCGTGGAGGGACACCACCTGCTGGAGGTGCTCCTCTCTCATCCGCCGATAGACAAACCTGTTAGATCCGGACATCGTTCTCGCGGACTCCTCTGATACGCTGCACCAGGAAATGGGCCAGCCCCAGCAGGAAGCCGGCCCCGTATGCCAGGTGGAGACAGGCGAAGGTCAGGGGCAGAAGAGGAAGAGACCGCCATCCCCTTTGGGAGGCCAAGCGTACTGAGAATAGCAAGGACAACGACAGGTAGCTGACCACGATGAGGCCAAAGAGGAGGGCGAAGAGTGGGCTGAATAGACCCAGGAGGGCGGTAACCACCAGGCTGGCTACGAATAGTGCGGGGATCAGGTGTCGAAATCTGACCAGCTTGGGGTGCTTGTGCGCGACCCTCACTTTCCCGAACCCGTAGCGAAAGTACTGCGTCCAAAGGGCTCGAAGGGAGGCCCTGCCGTGGTAGAAGGACTTGATGGCTGGCGTCAGGAAGAGCTTGCCTCCGTGGCTGCGGAGGCGGTAGTTGAACTCGTCATCCTCGCTTCCCACCAACTCTTCGTCGAAAAGCCCGACCCGGTCGAACACTTCGCGCCTGTAGGCACCGAAGGCGAGGGTATCCACATACTGCTCCTCTTGAGAGTAGCGGAAGAGGGCATCGCCCACACCGAAGGGAGAACTCATAGCCAGGGCGATGGCCTTGGAGGTCTCATCCTCCCCGATGGTCTCTATGGGCCCACCGACGCAATCGGCCTTCGTCTTGGCCAGATACTCCACGCACCGGGACACGTAGTCTGATGCCAGATAGCAGTGGGCGCTGATGATGGCCAACATCTCTCCTTGGGCGTTGTTGATGCCGATGTTGAAGGCCACGGGGCTGATCTTCTTCTCGTTGTCCAGGATCCGAAGATTGTGTAGCTCTTCCTTCATGGAGGACACGATCTCGCGCGAGCGGTCAGTGGATCTTCCGTCTATGACCAAGATCTCCAGCAGTTCAGCGGGGTAGTCCTGGTTCGCCAAAGAGGTCAGGCATTTCCCAATGAAGGATTCCTCGTTGCGCATGGCGATTATCGCCGAGACGAGAGGGAGTCTGATCTCGTCGCCCATCCTCTTCTGCCCCTCAGGCTGGTGAATTGCTTCCCAATAGCATCTGGTAGAGAGAGAGGAGCTTCTTCTCCTCGGCCCCCCAGTTGTATCGCTCTCTGACTGCACGCAGGCCATTCCCTCCCATTCTCGCGGCATCTCCCGGGTTCTGGAGGAGATGAGTCATGGCGACAGCGATCTCCTGCACGTTATCAGGCTGCACCAGGAGGCCGCAGTCCGCGTCGGAAACAACCTGGCGGATGAAAGGGAAGTCGCTGGCGATGACCGGAATACCGGCGCTCATGTACTCGAAGAGTTTGTTGGGAGTGCCCAGTACGTTGTTGGGCGTGGCCTGGAAACATAGTAGCCCGGCCACAGCTCCACCCAGTAAGGGAGGAATACTCTCATACGGTAGCAGGCCGAGATATCGGAAGCGCGCGTCGTGCTGTGTGTCATCGAGGAGGGCTCCCAATCCTGGGTTGCTCACGTGGCCGATCCGTCCTGCGCACAGCAGTTCTGCGGTCTCATCCTCGAGGCTCTTGACTGCCTCGAAACACTCATAGATACCCCGGTCGTCAGAGACGCGACCTGTATAGACGAAGCACGGTGTCAAGGGATCGTCTCTTTGTTCGGAGGGTCCCTCGTCGGCCGCGAACAAGTCAATCCTCGAGTAGTTTGATATCGTGACCACACGGCTCCTCCCGCTGAACCGTTCTGCCAGGCGTTCATTGACGACTATCACCCCGTCCATGAACCTCACCATGATGTCCTCAAAGATCCTGAAGGTGTTGGAGACTGCTTTGCGGAAGGGACCTGGTATCCACTCCTTGGTGAGGATGTCTTGCGGGTAGTTCTCGTGCACGTCGTAGATGATGGGACTCCTGGTCAGGATCTTGATCATGCTTCCCACCACCAACAACTCCGGATCGTGAAAGTGGTACAGATCCGCCTTCTCCCTGAGAGCGATCCTGAGAATGCGATACCAGTTCAGGGGGCGGGAAGCTTTCCTCTTGGGTTGCGGCAGGCCCAGTACACGTATCTGGTCCACCACTCTCTCGTCGAAGTCGGCGACGGCCACCAGGGTGACCTGGTAGCCTGCCTCAGCCAGACTCGTCGCCTCCTTTTGGAAGATGCGCACGTCGAAGCACGGGTGTACGGAACTCAAGATGCACACTTTCATGGTCTATCCAGGGATCCCAGAAGGTGGGCTATCCTCTGGCTCGCCTTTCCATCACCGAAGATCTCTGGGCCTTCCCCTTGGGGCCGGAACTCCTTGGCGGCCTGGGTGATTTTCCTCTTGCTCGCTCCCACGAGGAGGTTCCACCCGGCTTCAGCGGTCTCAACCCATTCCGTCTCTTCCCGCAGTGTAACGCAGGGCACGCCGAGGAAGTAGGCTTCCTTCTGCACTCCTCCCGAATCGGTGAGGATCAGCCGCGCGTTCCTCTCCAGGGCAAGCATGTCCAGGTAGCTGACCGGTTCGAGGAGCTTCACGGTCGGCGCAAGTTGGCAACCAAGTTGCTCGATGGCCTGGCTCGTTCGGGGATGGGC
>JAUWLF010000157.1 GCA_030613785.1 Chloroflexota bacterium
TAGATCTTGTTGGTCACCGGGTTGACTGCCACGGCGAAGGGCCATGTCCCGGCGGCCACGGTGGCGGTGCTGTTGTCGGTGCCGTCGATGACCGTCACGTTGTCGCTACCCGAGTTGGCGACGTAGATCTTGTTGGTCACCGGGTTGACCGCCACGGCCTGAGGCCACGTCCCGGCGGTCACAGTGGCGGCGCTGTGGTCGGTGCCGTCGATGACCGTCACGTTATCGGTACTGAAGTTGGCGACGTAGATCTTGTTGGTGTCCGGGTTGACCGCCACGGCTTCGGGCCCTGTCCCGGCGGCCACGGTGGCGGTGCTGTTGTCGCTGCCGTCGATGACCGTCACGTTGGCGCTAAGCCAGTTGGCGACGTAGATCTTGTTGGTCACCGGGTTGACCGCCACGGCGACGGGCCCCGTCCCGGCGGAGATCGTGGCGCCCGCGCTGTCGGCGGCGGCCGGCGGCACGATGGGGGCCAGGAAGACCAGCAGGCCGAAGACTATCCCGCTCACCCATGCCAGGCGGAACCAAGTGTGAAGTTTGGTCAAACGTGCTTCGCTCATGTTCATCATTCCTCCTGACCTATACGAGCGCCCATGTGTTTGGTTGGATCCAGGATCGTGCTCGCCTGGAGACAAACACGGCGCCGACCGTCCGCTGCTTCAGCGAGAACGATCGGCGCATTCTGTACACTCCTGTTCCTCCCCTCCTGCGCGCTGCGCTGCGGAGCCCCGAGATTGCCTGCCCCGGTCCCCGTCGATCGAAGGTGGAACCCCTTGTCCAACCATATTCTACACCAGAACAGAGACGCTGTCAAGCGTCTGATCAAGAATCCGGGGCTCTACGCCGTCCCGTTGCTCGATAGTACTGGGCTTGACTGAACCTGGGAGCTGGTCCTCGCTATGCGTGACCACATCTGGACAATGGCTCCAGGTCGCTATGGTCAGCCGGCGGGTGTCAAGTGGGGATCGATCAGGCCAGACGCTGGTGTTGAGTCTGCCCTCGGTGCTGCTTGTCTTCGTGCCCCTCTGGCCTATGCTGTCTACATGCTGGGGCGGGAAGAACGATGGGAGAGAAGGGAAATGCGGTTACCGCGAACCTCTTTGACAGCCCAGGCTAGCTCAGCGTGGCACGCCGGGCATGCCAGCATCTCGATCAAGTGGTCGTGCACGTTATCTCTCCGTGAGCCGGCTGTGCACCTGTCGTGCCCAGGCTTGGATAGCATCCCAATCCCGGAAGTCGCCCTCTGATACCTTCATCGCTCTTGACATCGTCCGCGCCGGGAAGGACAACTTGCTGTAGTCTATCGCGCCCGCGAAGAGGCCCATGTCAACCGGCTCCACCACCTCGCGCATCGGGTCCAGGTAGCTCTCGACGGTGTGCCGGTTCTCTTCTGTGTCATCCTTCATCGTCATGCACACGACGAAGTAGGCCACGGGCACCTGGCCGAGGGCGTCTTGTTGCTTCTTCACGAACTTCGTCGCGTCGGACAGGAGCTTTCCCATGCGGATGGCGCTGCCCACGATCACTGCCGTGTAGGCGCTCACGTTCTTGACATCCTTCGCCGGGCTGACGTCCACTTCTGCACCTCCCGAGCGCAACTCCTCTGCGATGGCTTCAGCCACCTCGCCGGTGGAACCGGCCTTCGTGGCGTAGGCGATCAAGATCTTGTCACTCATACCCTTCTCGTCTCCTTGACTTCATTCCAGAGATTGCTCCCAAGCGGCGGTGACGGGACTCTGCTTGAGTTCGTGCGCTTCGCTGTATGGGTTGAGAGTGGTTATGCTTGACGGAGCGCTCGCAACACCTGCCTCAGGCTCGGCCGCTTGCCGTACATCAGGAGGCCCATCCTGAACACCTTGCTCCCTGCCCACAGAATGGCTGGGATAGTGATGATGAGCATCGCTATACTGCCCACGACGTCTATCACCGGCACCTCGACCATCGGCAGGCGCAGCAACATCATCGTGGGCGCGGTCAAGGGGAACCAGGACAGGACCCGCACGAAGGTCATATTGGGGTTGGAGAACATGAATCCGCCCACCATCAGCGGGATCGCGGCCATCATGGAGAAGATGCCCGCCAGTTGCTGGGACTCCTGCTCAGTAGTGCCCAGCGCACCCACACTTCCCATGAGCACGGCGTAGACCAGAAAACCCAGGATGTAGTAGACTACGCCCAGGACCAGGACCTGGGGCCGGACCAGCAGAGGGAGGGCTATACCCAAGAGACCCGCTGCGCCCCCACTCAGCGCAACCGACGAAAGCAACCAGATCACTATCTGGGTCAGGCCCAGCGCTCCTAGACCGAGCACCTTTCCGGCCAATAGCTCGCGAGCCGTGACAGAGGAGAGTAAGATCTCCATGACCCGGCTCGTCTTCTCCTTGGTCACACTTTGGAGCAGGTAGCCGGAGGTGACGAAGATGGTCATCACCAGGAGAATGCCCAGGAAGTAAGGCACGATGAGATTGAGAACGAAGCTCAGAGGTCCTGCCTGGGTCTCTCCCTCGGCCTCAAGGCTGACGAACACCGGTTTGATGGGATCCGCCAGTCGCTCTCGGAGGACAGGATCCACGTCATCGCGCAGGAGATGGTCCACGAAGAAGGCCCGCATCACGTCGGAATCCTCCATTATCGCCGCACTGAAGCCGCTCTCCTTGCTGACGATCACCACCTTGCCGCTTTCGACGTAATCCTCGGGGACCACCAGCAGGCTGGCGATTTCGTTGGCCTCGACGGCAGCCCGGCCCGTCTCCTCGTCTGGGAAGAGGAGCACGGTCTCCTCGTACTTGGCCAACACAGGCGTGAAGGCACCCAGTTGGTCCACCATGCCGATGACCTCGGTCTCGGGAACGAAGGTGCTGGCGAAGAAGGCAGCGGCCTGTCCCCCGAAGAAAGCTGCGATGAGCAGGCCCGCAGCGCCCATCAGGGGCACTAGCGCCGTCATGACGATGAAGCCCACGCGGCGCACGTTCACCAGATACTCATGTCGAGCTACGATCACGACCTTACGCATTGTCTCTCTCCTTCACGACGGCGATGAAGATGTCCTCCAACGGTGCCGTTGCTACTTCGAAGGCCTCTACAGGTACATTCCTCTCGACCAGCTTCCGCAGCAATTCCTGGGGTGTGACGCCCTCCAGCGTGAGGGTGAGAGTATCGTCGCGCCGCTCTATCCGTGCCACCCCGGGCAAGTCATCGAAGGTCGCGGAAGTCCGCAGACGAACAGTACCGGGGGAGTGGCGGCGCTTGATCTCGTCCAGAGATCCGTAGAGCACGGCCTTACCATCGTCTATGAGCAGGATGCGTTCACACAGGGCCTCCACCAGGTTCATCTGGTGAGCGCTCAGCATTACGGTCTTTCCATCTCTTTGAAGTTCTCGTATCAATCCCTTGAGCAGGTCCACATTGATGGGGTCCAGTCCCTGGAAAGGCTCGTCGAGGATAAGGAGTTCGGGGTCGTGCACCACGCTGGCCACGAACTGGAGCTTCTGCTGCATACCCCGGCTGAGGTCCCTGACCTTGCGGTGGGCCCATTCGCTCAACTCCACCCGCTCCAGCCAACTCATGGCCTGCTCTTTGGCGACGGATCGGGGCATCCCCTTCAATTCCGCCAGGTAGACGAGAACATCTAGCACCTTGAGGGCGCGGTAGAGGCCCCGCTCCTCGGGCAGGTAGCCGATGCGCCCGCGGACAACACCCGGTGGCTGTCCCAGGACCCTGATGGTTCCTTCATCGGGCTTGAAGATGTCCATGATGGTGCGGATGGCGGTGGTCTTGCCCGCTCCGTTAGGACCGAGGAGGCCAAAGATGTCTCCCTCGTAGACCTCGAAGGAGAGATTGTCCACCGCGGTGAAGCCGTTGTATCGCTTCACCACGTTGCGCGTTTCGAGCATCGTTCGGGTCATACGCTTCCTCCCATTTGGCGGTCAGATGCGTAGTCAGAGTCGAAAGCTGGCACCTGGCACCAGTCACAGGATTTCATCTATCACGAATGGCCATTGGTTTCTTGGCAAGCAACACCACCAAGACCCAGGCATACACCAGAGAATCGGCCAGTATCTCCAGACCGTGGATCAGGCGTAGACTCAGAGGGAGCCAGTAGGCCAGCATCAGGCCCAAGGCGCCGACGAGAACGAACATGGCAAAGCCCAGGGAAAAGAACAGGGAACGACGAGATTCCTGCCAGGTTATGATTACGGGGAGGGATACGACAAGGAACAGGACGCTCCGCACAAACAGGACTGGAAGAATCTGTCCCCATCCTGGAGCAGTGAGTTCCAGGAGGTTCTGCCGGTAGTACTCGTAGGTGAAGGGCACGACCAGTCTGCCGAAGAAGAGGTAAATGGGCATGAAGGCGACACTGGCGACGGGGAGACGCCAGGCCCACTCGCGAACGTCTCGATGGGCAAAGAAGGCCTTCAGGTTCGCTGCGAAACCTTCCGGTTTCGGCTTGGGAGGGAACAACCAGGCGACGAGGGCGCCACAGGTGAAGCTGCCAAACAGCCACATGACGGCGGTGTACAGAGAGGCCGCCCCAGAAGTGGTGAAGAGCGCCGCTTCGAGGAGTGTGTTCACGCCGTACGCGACCCAGGTCAGGAAGGAGAGGATCAACCATCGGGTGAGGAACCTCCCTTGGATGCCACGAGACACTAGGGAGAGGGCTAGTGCCAGGATGGGGCTGGCTAGCAGTTGTAAGAGAATGAGGGTTCCTGGCTCAGTCCCTTCGGGTATCGCAGGCGTCTGGAGCCCGATCAGCCCAGCCACCATGCTGCCGAGCATGCTCCCTGCCACGAAGGCCAGGCCGCAGACCGGTAGCTTCCATAGATACGACAAGATGCCTTTCAAGTTCATTCCTGCCACCCCTTTAGCAGCCTCCCAGCACTGCCATCTCAGATCGCACAGCACGGAAAGGAGATGCTGAGCATCCGCTCGGCCATCGGGTGGGGCCTCATGTTTGGGGCTTTTCGAGAAGCTGGCGAGTCCAATCGGCTGCCCGCTCCAACTCACCCTCTTCCAGAGGACCCTCTCTGCCGACGACGAAGAAGCTCTCGGGCGGGACCAGGAGCGATGTCCCTGCTTCGCGAAGTCCCTTGGCGATCCCCCTGGCAGCCGAGCCAGTCAGCAGTCGCGACTTCCGATAGCGAGTGTCGAAGGCGGCTGTTGACAGTCCCTGAAGAGAGCCACGGGGGACGCTGTCGAGGAAGGCCTGAACAGCAGGGGTGGCCTTGCGGCGCTGGGTGGGGCAGCCCACCACGACCAGGTCTATCGCTTCGACGTCGGCGGCCTGTGCTTTGGAGATCCTCATCAATCGCACCGAGCCACGCTGTTCGAGGGTCTTGGCAATGGCTCGCGCGACCTGCTCCGTATTGCCAAACGTCGAGTCGTAGATGACCAGGGCGTTCATGTTTCCTCGAATCTGGGTCGACTGGGAGGCCTGTGGCCTGGAGGCACACCGGCATCCGAAACTGGGTGAACACCA
>JAUWLF010000100.1 GCA_030613785.1 Chloroflexota bacterium
CCTTCGCCACCCATGCTTACCGACTGGACGCGAAGAGCATGTGGATAGACGAGGGGCTAAGCATCTACCGCGCTCATCAGGACCTGCGCACTATCCTCTCCAACGCGGTGGTTATCCAGGGTTTCCTCACGTACGATACGCATCCACCTCTCCATTTTCTCCTGCTTCGCCTTCTGATCGGAGTGGCGGGCGACAGCGAGTTCACCCTCAGGTTCTTGTCGGTGGCCTGGGGAGTCTTGCTGGTGCCGCTCTTCTACGTCTTCGGCAAGAGACTACTGGGCGTCAGAGTCGGTCTCTGGTCCGCGACGATAGCTGCTCTCTCGCCGATCTATCTCTGGTATGCTCAGGAGTTGCGTGGCTATACGATGCTGGTGTCACTGACCCTCTTTTCCAACTATGCGCTGCTGCGGCTATGGCAATCGATACGGGAGGGGCAGAGCCGTCCGCGGCGGGTCATCCTCTGGGTCTTGGCCTACATTCTGGCGACGGTGGCAGCCATCTTCACTCACTATGGGGCCATCTTCGTTCTCTTGTTCCAGTGGGTCGTGGTGCTCGCTCTTAGCATATGGGTGCGGCGTGTGCGTCTGATAGGCCTCTTGGTGGGAGCATCCCTTTTTGTCGTGCCCTTCCTTCCTTTCATGTGGCAGCGCATGCAGACGCCCGCAGAGCGAGGGTACAGGTTCGTGCCGCTGTGGGAGATGGCCCGCGACCTCTTGAACGGCTTCAGTCTGGGGAAGGCAGTGAGACTGGACGATGTTCTCTGGCTGGATGGCATCTTTCTTGCTGTCTTCGTGTTGGGTGTGGTGATGGCCGGCCGGGGCCAAACGGAGAGACGTTGGTGGGTTTCCCCCTACCTGTTGGGATACCTTCTCATACCGACACTCGCCCTCTACTCGCTGTCTCACCTCAAGCCGATGTATGAGGGGGTTCGTCATCTTCTCATCGTCAGCCCTGCCTACTACCTGATTCTTGCAGCGGGCCTGGACACCGTGGCGAGGCGGTATCGATACTTCACGGTGTTGCTCACTGTGGTTCTCGTCGGTGGCGTCGCCTATTCAACCTTCAACCACTTCTTTGACCCCATGTACGCCAAGGATGACATACGATCGGCGGTGCGGTACGTGAGCGGTCACATAGGTTCTGGTGAAGTGGTTGTCCTCAGCGAACCGATCTTGAGCCCCTTGTGGGAATACTACGGAAGTGACCTTCTGTGGACGGCACTGCCTCAATTCCCCTTTGAGATGGGGGAGGAGACTCCCAAGCAGGCGGCTGCCCTGGCGGAGACATACGACGGGATTTGGTTCGCTTATGGCCCCCCAACGGATCGGGACACGAAGGGATACGTCAAAGCCTGGTTCGGTGAGAATCTGTTTCAGATCGCTGATCTTCCCTTTCATTCAGTGAATAACGTTGTGGGTGTGGCGCACTACCTGTCCCACCCTCCGCTCGTGGCCGAACTTCCTGCCATGGAGCGAGAGACCGACATCAGCTTTGGAAACGAACTCCTGCTACTGGGTCATGACGGCCTGCCGGACGAGATCGAGGCGTCTGAGGAGTTGGAGGTCACTTTCTACTGGCAGGTTCTGAGTCGTCCCACCGAGGACTACGCGTTGTCGCTGCGCCTGACGGATGAAGACGGGCTGAGGTGGGTCCAAACCGATTACATCCCTTTTGACGGTTTCTACGCGACCTCGCATTGGCAGCCGGACACGGTGGTGGCACAGACCGTGCGCGTCACCGCGGTCCCGGGGATCCCGCCGGGAGCGTACGAGTGGGAGTTGAGGGTGTACTCGCCGGTGACGTCGCGTGAGCTGGAGGCGTTCAATGGGGCTGGGGAATCGCTGGGCCATGGCGCGCCCATAGGCAGAGCGGACGTAGGCGCGACCCCTGCGGCTTTGCTCCCGGAGCTCGAGCTCCACCATCGTCGACAAGCACGGTTTGACGACGTGGTAAGGCTGCTGGGATACAGCTTGGCCGAGAGACAGTGGAGGGCGGGCGAGACCCTGCACCTTGATCTGTACTGGGAGTATCTGCTCTTGTCGAACGTAGATCATCGGGTCGTTGTCCGCGTGGCGGATGCCGCAACAGGCGGCGTCCTGAGGGAAAGAACATATCCTCTGGGCGATGTTCCAAAGGGCAGTATCGCCAGGCAGCAATACCGCCTGGTCATCCCTCCGCAGGCCGCAGGCCGGCGGTGCTCTCTGACCATCGAGGTGCAGGACGTGGTCACTGGCAGGTCGGTCGTCCCCGCTCTTGTAGGCTACCGCTTCGCGAGAGAGAAGCTTCACCTGAGCGATATCGTCGTGGCCGAGGAGAGGCGAGCATTTGAGACGCCGGCCATCCAGCATCCCCTCGAAGCGCAACTGGGCGAAAACGTGCAGTTTCTGGGCTATGATCTTGCCAAGGCTACGGCTGCGCCGGGGGGCACCATAGATCTGGTGCTGTATTGGCGGGCCTCTCTGGAGACGGAGCGCAGCCACACGGTCTTTGTCCACCTTCTGGGCGATAAGGGTGATATATGGGCTCAGAGAGACAGCCTTCCTGGTGGGGGAGCGCGGCTCACCTCCGGCTGGATGCTAGGAGAGGTGATAGTCGATCGGCATGAGATACCTGTGGCGGAGGACATTCCACCTGGCACCTATCGCCTGGTGTGGGGCATGTATGACGCCAGCACAGGCGTGCGCCTCCCCATTCTTGACACGGAAGGCGCACGTCTTGACGATATGATCGAAGGTGCCAGGATTGAGGTGGGGCCATGGCGGTGACGCCCCCCAACTGAAGGGGAAGTAGTCAGAAGGTGAGAGCTTTGGGCTGGTTGAACTCGTGGCAGGGTGAAGATCGTAGCCATCGGCGATGAGCGGCCAGAGAGCCGACCAGAATTCATCTTCTCGCGTCTGTGATCTCTCAACGCTCGCGTGGCCCACTCAAGGCTTTGACAACCTCGTATGGATGCCATACTATTCACTCCACACTCGCTGTGCTCGCGGGAGGAGCGATGAGCAACGGTGAATCCCGGGCCATTGGACTCCGATGTCTGTCCTGTGGCGATACTAGCCCTTTGGACCCGAGTCAATTCCTTGGCTGCCGGGCCTGTCTCAGTGAGAAGTTCCAGTCCCCGTTGGACGTGATCTACGACTACCCCGAGTCAGGCGAGTCGCTTCTGCCGGACACGGCCCTACCCGGATTGTTCAGATACGCACCTCTGCTGCCTCCTCTCGTGGAGGAGTTGTCCTTGGCCGAGGGCGGCACGCCGCTCGTCTCTGCACCGGAACTGGCATCGTGGGCCGGCCTGGATGGGAAGCTCTTCGTTAAGGACGAATCGCGCAACCCCACATGGTCTCACAAAGACCGTTTCGCGTATTTGACCATTGGCGCCGCATTGCAGGTCAAGGCCCCGGCGGTGATCGTCAGTTCCACAGGCAATCACGGTGCAGCGACTGCTGCCTACGCTGCCAAAGCAGGGCTGCCGTGCGTAGTCCTCTCCCCACCCGATTGTCCACCCGCGGTGCAGTCCTTCCTGCTGGCTTATGGCGCAGCCGTCGTCCGCATACCCTACGACTCAGCTTGGACCCTGATCGCCGACGCGGTGCACCGCACTGGCTGGTACCCTGCCAGCACCTTCACCCCTTCCCCAACCGGGCCACCCTACGGCACTGAGGGATACAAGACCATCGCCTACGAGGTCTGGCTGCAACTGGATGGGCGGACGCCTGCTGCCGTCTTCGTGCCCACCGGCTATGCCGAACTGTTCTACGGCGTGTGGAAGGGGTTCCGCGAGCTACGCGACCTTGGGCTCACAGACTCCACCCCCGTGATGGTGGCCTGTGAGCCGGCAGCGCGAGGGGCCTTGGCTCGCGCTCTGGATGCTGGCATGTCCATCGCCACCGTGCCACCTGATCCCACGATCGCCTATTCCATCGCGACAACCGTGAACGGCTATCGAGGCGTCGTCGTTCTCGAGCAATCAGGAGGGTTTCCTGTGTCGGTCACCGACGAAGAAATGGCAGAGGCACAGACCCAGATGGCACAGACGGGCCTCTGGGCTGAGGCGTCGGCTGCCGCATCGGTGGCTGGGCTGCGACGGGCTTTGGCCAATGGGTTCGAAAGCGAAGGTCCAGTGGTGTGCATCAGCACTTCCAGCGGCTTCAAGGAGCGGTCTCTGGGTGAGGCCGAGGCTCCAGAGGCGGAACCCACCTGGGACAACGTCGAAGACGTCCTGATGAGAAGGTACGGCATTGTCCTCTGAGGAGATAGCGACGATTATCCCTGCCCTCTTTGAAGAGACCGAGATCAACGGCATGACCCTCAGGAACAGGATCGTCAGATCCGCCAACTGGGAGGGGCTGGCGACGACCGAGGGCGCCTGCACCGACCAACTCGTGGCTTTCATCTCGCGCCTGGCTGAAGGCGACATCGGACTCATCATCAGCAGCTTCACCTACGTCGTGCCTGGCGGCTGATCTCCCTGCGCTGCGTCGATGCAAGTGCCGGCGCGCTTTGGCACCGCCAAGTGCGCAGAGAGATGCCAGGAATCACTGGAAACCTGTGCGTCCTCCGCGGTGAACAAGAAATCGAATGAGGAATGTCCACTGATGTCATCTCTCCACCCACCGACGTTTCAAGACGTTCTGGCCGCCCACAAACGCATCAAACCCTATCTGGCCCCCACTCCGCTGTACCACTATCCCCTTCTCAGTGAACTGGTCGGGGCCGAAGTGTGGGTCAAGCACGAGAACCACCAACCCGTGGGCGCCTTCAAGGTGCGAGGAGGCATCAACCTGGTGTCACAACTCAGCTCTGAGGAGAAGGAGAAGGGTGTCATCACCGCCTCCACTGGCAATCACGGCCAGTCCATCGCCTACGCCGCCAGGCTCTTCGGGGTGAGTGCCATCGTCGGCATGCCTGAGGGGGCCAATCCGGGCAAGGTGGCAGCCATCCGCCAGTTGGGCGCGGAGATCATGTTCCACGGGAAGGACTTCGACGATGCCCGGCAGCGAGTGGAGGAATTAGCACAGCAGGAGGGATACCGCTACGTGAGTTCGGGCGACGAACCTCACCTCATCGCCGGCGTGGGCACCCACACACTGGAGATCCTTAGGGAGCTGCCGGATGCCGACGCCATCATCGTCCCCGTCGGGGGGGGGAGCGGTGCCTCCGGGGCTTGCATCGCCGCCAAGGCCATCGATCCTGACATTCAAGTCATCGGAGTCCAGGCGGAGAAGGCGCCCTCCGCCTGCCTGACCTGGAATGCCAGGGAACGAGTTGAGACCAGGATGGAGACCTTCGCCGAGGGTTTGGCCACACGAGCGCCCTTCATGCTCCCCCAATCCATCCTCTGGGAGCACCTGGACCACTTCCTTCTGGTGAGCGAGGAAGAGATGCTGCAATGCATCGTTCACTTCCTTGAATGCACTCACAACCTGGCGGAGGGGGCAGCGGCCGCGTCACTGGCCGCAGCGCTCCGCCTGCGGGATCGCCTGGCCGGGAAGAAAGTGGTTCTGATCATGACCGGCGGCAACCTGTCGCTGTCGAACCTCCGCCGCGCCCTGGAAGCCAGTTCGTAGTAAGGGCTTCAGCCCTTCCCTCACGTGCCAAAGCGCACACTACCAGCCACAGCAGCGTTCGTGGCAAGGGTTTTACGGTTTCCCTCAGGCGCTGTCCCGCACAACTACGGCTGCGGAGGCGGCACGACAACGATAGTCTCAGCAACCAATCGTCGCCCGTCGCCGGTGAATTCGCCGAAGATGGCCACATACACACCTTGCCGCAGATCCTTCAACGATAGTTCTTGCCCTCTGTGATCTTGCACCTTAGCATCATCGTCCACCTGTACCAGCCGCGGCCCCTGCTGAGTTTGAATGAACAGGCCCTCGTTGGTGATCGCCCCCACCCTCCCCACCAGGGCAGGCCTTCCCGGAGGGAGATCCTCTACGGGCCCTGTCGGGGGCTGAGGGGGCTGCCGCCCGGGGGCGGGACGCGCTCCGAAGTTGTCCACGGTGCCTACCAGGAGACCCCGATGGCCAACAACGACTCCCAAGGAGAAGGCAGCCAGGAGCATGAGCGCCACGAGCAGCGTCGCTCCGGCACCGATCAAGACCTTAACCGGAGGACCCTTAGCTCGACCCACTGAACACCCCCATTCGATCACTCAACGGTAGAAGGATGAAGAGAAGTACCCACCATCAACCACTTTGAGAGTCGCCAAGTCAATCATCTCGGTTCCCGATTCCGTGAACGGAGAAGTCGTCCCTATCTGCAAGGTCACCTCCCCGAGAGGGAGCGTGGAAGGCATGACCAGATAGTAGTCCTCCACAACAATGGCATCTCTGTCGGGGTGGAACTCCTCCACATATCTACGCAGGTTACCAAACCCTAGTCCATGTCTCTCCAAGACTGTGTCGTCAATAGCTGTGACCACTAGCTTCGAACTTCCCTCCACCACGCGCCAGTAGACCGTCAGGTGTACCCGCCCGCCTCTCTCTACTCGGTCTGTGTCCAGATCGTAGCCTACCAACTGTAGACCGTCCAGCTTCGCTCCCATCTCGTGCGTGGGATCTGCTTCGCTGACGACCAACTGCGGCGCCTCGTCCCTCACCTCGTAGAGCACTAGATGCTGTCGCATCCCACCGAACGAAGACTGTCCACCCTGCCCCACCAGGACGGGCACCAGCCAACTCTCTGGGCTGATCAGTCCCGGCGGTGGTGCCCAGGGTCCTGTGCGTCTCTCCCCGGGTCCCAGGCGTACAGTACTATACAGCGCCGCAGCCTCCCTCACGATCTCAGGGGAGGCCCTGTCCCTCAGCTCGGCCATCGGCATCAGCACGTCGGGTCGGATATCGTAGACATATCGAAAATAGAACATGTCGTATCCAAACACGCCGCCCCGCCCGACGATTGCACTTCCCTCTGGGAGCATCTGAAAGACATTATGGTAGAAGTCATTAATCGCGACGTCATCTGAGTAGTCGTTCACCGCATAGTTCGCTCGCACCTCTCTGGCCAGTGGGAGCACGAGTAGCAGGGCGACAGCGGCACTGAGGGCCAGCCGAGGCACTCTGATCCTACTCAGGCCAGAGTAGAGATACTCGACGAATCGGAACAACCCATAACCGACGAAGATCGCGTAGATCAGATGAGCAGGAATGAAGAAAACGTCTAGATCGAAGACGCGATACTGGGTGAAGAAGGTCAGATGCACCACGTACATAGTCATGAGGAGGAAGAAGTGCCTGGTGTGCCGAAAGAGCATCTCCCACATGCCGAAGATGCCAAGTAGAATGACCAAGATTCCGAAGTTCTGCCAGAGCAGATAGAGATACACCACGACGCGATCCGGCAGCGCCCACAGGGGGAAGGCGAACTTCATTTGGGGAAAGGCCCCCAGAGTGTAGTTGTAGAGGCCCCGGAGGGTGTTGGGAGCGTTGCGGGCCATGGGCGCGTCAACGAGCGTGGCAGCCTTGAAAGGAAGCCACAGGAACTGGGCACAGCCCAGGAGGAAAAGCGCCGCCCCGCCAAGCAGTTTGAGGGGCTCTATCAGGATACGCCAGTTCACCAACAGAATGAAGATGACGAAAGCGGGGATGAACCCCAGGTTGGACATGTGCATGCCCAGGCTGAGGCCGAAAGCCAGCGAAAAAGCCAGGAAGTAGACGAGGGACACTCTCAACCATCTGCGTTGGCCAGCGGCCTCCTCTTCCTTCTCGCGCTTGGCCCACCTCACGAGTAGGAACAGAGTCAGTGTCAGCATGAAGGCGTTGGGCGCGTACACCTCAGCGATCCCCGTCTGCGACCAAAAGGTCAGGGAGAAGGCGAAGAAAAGAGCGGTGAAGGCGGAGGCCAATCTGCTCCTCGTGAGGGTCACCAAAATGCCGTACAGGAGAGCCACGGTGCCCGCTCCCAGTGTGGCGGACATGAAATTCACCCTATGAGCCACGTCTCCCACAGGGATGAAGGTGAACAGCTTGCCCAGCCAGGTGTACAAGGGGTAACCGGTGCTGTGGGCCAGTCCCAACTGGTAGGCCACGGTAGCCAGTTCATTGCCGTCGGGACTCTCGAAAGACAAGCTGGGCGTGAGAGTCAGACTATAAACGAGTAGCGCGAACGCAAAGATCAGCAGCGCCAGAAGCGGGTCCACCCACCGCCAGCCTGTGGATTCCTCCGTCATTCCTTGAGCACCTCACTATCTGATGGTCGCCTATGAACATCATCTGGAGGTTACGGTACTGTAAAACCAATGTAAAACACACCCTTCAGACCCTGATGAACTTCCACTTGTTGCTTCGAAAGCGATTGGTCGTGAGAACACCCTGAATCACAGTCGAAAAGGCCATGGCGTACCAAGCCCCACTGATACCAGTGTTCAATATCATCACCAACCCATACGAAAGGGGCAGACGGATCAGCCACTGGCTGAGAATGGTGTAGTAGAGAGGTGGCTTGGTATCGCCAGCCCCATCCAAGGCCCCTCGCATCACGATGGATAGAGCGAGGAAGGGCTCTACGACAGCGTTGATTCGCAGATAGGCGATGCCCACCTCGGTCACCAGCGGATCCCCCGCTTCGTTGAAGATGGCTATGATCTGGGGAGCAAAGACGAAGAGGATCACTCCCACCAGCGACATCGCCGTGGCCCCGATGAGGCCCAGCACCCATCCCCGTCGCTCCGCCTCCCTCGAATCTCCTGCCCCCTGGGCTTGCCCCACCAGAGTCGTGGCGACGATGGACAGGGCGAGGGCCGGCATGAAAGAAAATGCCTCCGCCTGGATGCCCACTGTGTACGCTGCCACGTTGGCCTGACGCCTGAATCCGGCTGGCGCAGAGCTGGTGATTACCCACAGGAATCCCAGACTGGCCAAAGTGCGCACCATGTTCTGCCCAGCCACCGGAATACCGATACGCAGTATGCGCCACATCAAGCTCCAATCAGGCAAGAAGGACCTGTCCGGCCGTAGCTTGACCGCAAACCGACCGCTGAAGAGCACTCCAAGCCCGATGGCAGTTCCCACGAACCGGGATGTCATCGTGCCTAGTGCGGCGCCTGTCACTCCCATCTGCGGGAAAGGACCGACACCGTAGATGAATACGTAGTTGAAGAAGACGTGGATGATGTTGATCAGGACCATGATCACGAGGGGGGTCTTCATGTCACCTGCGCCCTGTAACATGGCGTTGAACATGAAGTTGAAGATCATGAAGATACACAGCGCGAAGAAGACCTGCATGTAGGGCACACCCAAGGCAAAGATCGCAGCATCGGCGCCCACCAGCCGCAGCAGCGACGGACCCAAGCCGATGCCCACTAGACTGATGGCGACGGAGACGAAGAACGTGGCCAGGATGGACTGCGCCGCCACACGGCTGACCATATCAGGTCGCTTGGCACCTGTGAACTGCGCGACCATGGTTCGGGTGCCAACAGCCAAGCCAGCGATGGAGATGAGGACCACCATGATCAACTGCCGGCTGAGACCCACCGCCGCCGTGGCCTGCGTACCCAGCCGGCTCACCATCCAGATATCGATGATGCCCACCATAGCCTGCAATAGGTTGGCCAGCACCACAGGATAGGCCAGGTTGCCGATCATGCCAAGGAGTCCTCGGTGTAGTTCCAGGCTACGCACCAGGTTTGAATTCAAGACTCTCTCGCGCAAGAGATCACCCCGTCATCAGTATCAAGAACCGGCCTTGGCTCCCATTCCGAGATCGCGACTCGAAGGCAACAACAAGAGAACCCGCCACTCCCAGGGAAGAAACGATTTGTGGCTCCGGATCGCCTCGAGACAGCGCAGCGCGCAACAATCGTCAATCCGTCACCGGTCCGACATTCCTGCTGCTGCTGATCGCCACTGGGGGACGCAAGAAGGGGAACGTGAGACCCGTGCAACTCTCAAGAATGAGTTGCCAAGTCGGCTATCTGTGGTTTGACCAACTGCTTGTAGTCTGAGAACCTCACCTTCATGCTGGTGGCGTGACTACCAACCTTGAAAACCATCTCCCCAACGCCCGCCAGAGACTGGTCCACGTACATGGGGAGGTCATACAGGTTGCCAAAGGGCGGCATGGCCCCCACCTCACAGTCGGTGAAAGTACCGTCAAACTCTTCCTCCCTGGCGAGATGGACCTTCTTCGCTTTGAGCACCGATCTCAGCTTCGAGAATTCCACACGGAAGCTGGCCGGGAGGACCAACATCACGAGCTGTCCGTCGGCGTTGACTATGACGACCTTGGCAAACCGCTCCCCCGACACGTGCTGTGCCGCCGCCACCTCCTGGGCGGTGTAGGCCACCGGGTGGGTCATGGTCTCGAACTGTACACCCTGGTCCCGAAGGTACTTCTCCAACCTCTTGGTCGCCGCCATCTTCCTGCCCTCCTCTGACAAGTGAATGGTCTTCCACCAGACAACACGACACGCCGCTCTGAACCTGTCCTCGCCACTACTCCCCCAGGAAATCAGCGATGGCTCGCGCTATCTCCTCCTCGCGTCTCCAGAGGAAGTGGTCAGCTCCATCGAGGACGACCAACTCCTTCGGCTCCGGCAAGCTCTCCACCAAACGCCGCAGTTCGGACAAGGGACAGACGTGGTCCCGATCGCCAGTGAGGAATAGCTTCCGTTTCGTGTAGCCGCTCCAGAACTCCCCTTCCAGTGATCCTATGGCCATGGCGCCCAAGGGAAGACATAGCGCCACAACAGCCGCCATGTCCGGATTCTCCTCTACATAGCGCAGCCCAACTGAAGCGCCGAAGGAGTACCCCATCAAGTAGAGCCTCTCCTTGTCGACGTCTTGCTGGCCCAACATGAACTCCACGGCTCCGGCCACGTCTGCGCCCTCTGCAACGCCCTCCCCGAACTGCCCTTCGCTCCCTCCTACCCCACGGAAGTTGAAACGCAACGCTGTCATCCCACGGCCGACCAACTCATAGGCAATGGCCACCATGATCGGGACGTCCATGCTACCACCATGGAGGGAGTGCGGATGGCAAAGCACGACCCCGGGTCGACTGTTGCCTTCATTCTCGGGCCGGTGCAAGACACCCACCAGTCGAAGCGGTTCAGCTCCGGCGCTGGGGAAGACGACCTTCTCCTCTCCCATTGAGCTGCTATCACCTCCCGCCACATTCTAGCACAGGGTCAGAGGAATGGCGAAGACACCCGTCCTCTGCTACAATCACCTCACTTGGGGAAAGAAGAGATGAGAGTACTCCTTGTAAGTCCAGAATCCAAGACGTGGAGTTCGCGGAAACACATTCCCCTGGGGCTAGGCTACCTTGGTGCCGTTCTGGAAGGGGAAGGACACGAGGTGCAACTGTGGGACGGAGCCGTGGAAGAGGAGCCTCTGACCACCCTGCTGGACAGCGAGACATTTGACCTGGTGGGCATCACCAGCGTAACCCCCCTCATCCACGAAGCCTGGGAAGCCGCAGCCGAAGCTTGGAAGCGGAATGCGATCACGATCCTAGGCGGCCCTCACCCCACGCTGCTTCCCCACGAGTCCCTGGAGCGTCCAGTGGTGGACCTGGTCGCGCGCGGCGAGGCGGAGGACACCATCATCGAGATCACTCGGGCCCTGGAGAAGGACCATGGGCACGTGGATTCTCAAAGCCACGCGCGTCACTTCAAGACGCCTGACTGGGGTCAGATAGACGGTCTCTCCTTTCGCAACGGTGAGGGACAGATCGTTCACAACAACGCGCGAAGCCCCTGCAAGGACCTGGATAACCTGCCTTTCCCTGCACATCATCTGTACAAGATCGACCGATACACCAACCTTCAGCCGCGTACCGACGGGTTGGATCCTGATGCGCGCGCCTACACCATCATCACCTCACGCGGCTGCCCCTATCAGTGCATCTACTGCTCCAAGGCCGTCACCGGAAACATCTGGCGCCCCCGGTCGCCCGAGAACGTGGTGGCGGAGTGGCGCAAGTTGCTCGTAGACCTGAACGCCACTGAGGTAGGGGTTACCGACGACGTGATGACGCTGGACATCAAGCGAGCCAAGGAGATCTGCCGGCTACTGATAGACGAAGGCCTAAACGAGGTGCCTTGGATAACCATCCACGGTATCAGAGCCGACAATGCCGACCTGGAGCTTTTCCAGTTGATGAAGGAGGCGGGCTGCAAGAGGGTAGGCTTCGGCGTGGAGAGCGGCAACCAGCGCGTACTCGACATCATGAAGAAGGGCCAGACCATCGAGGATGTGCGGCAGGCCTTCCGCAACGCGAGGAAAGCAGGGCTAGAGACGATAGGTTTCTTCATCTTCGGCCTTCCGGGAGAGAACGAGGAGACGATGGACGACACCATCAAACTCGCCCTGGAACTGGACCCGGACCTGGCCAACTTCATGATCGCTGCGCCCTTCCCCGGCACGGAGCTCTACCAGATGATTCTCGACGGCGGCGACCTCTTCAGCTACGATTGGCGCGATTTCGCCATCCACGATCAAAAGGCCCGCTTCTCCATGGGTGAAGTGACGGCCAAGCTTGTGGAGCGGAAGTGGCACGAGGCCTACCGTCGGTTCTATCTCCGGCCCGGACGCCTCGTACGCAAAGGGCTTCAGCCCGAGTTCTGGAGGCAGTTGCCCGCCTACGTCTCTGACGCCGGTCGCTTCTTCCTTTCCAAGACACGCTCCCGCAACTGATTCCTCGGGTTCAGTCCCCCGTAGTGAGTGACCAAAACCACCAGAGGGGAGGCAAAGACAGGAATAGAGTTGGAAGCGATCACCCTGGAGCAAGCACGACAACACTACGATGACGCCGATCCCGCCCACGATTTCCATCACGTGTTGAGGGTACTGGCGTTGGCGGAACGCATCGGATCCGCGGAGGGTGCTGACTTGGAGATTCTCAAGACGGCCGTCCTCCTCCATGATGTTGCGCGCGCTGACGAAATGCGAGGCGGCCCCTGTCACGCACTTGCTGGGGCTGAGCAGGCCCGCCAGATCCTGGCCGACTGGCCCCCAGACAAAGTGGACGCTGTGGAACATGCCATCGCCACCCATCGCTTTCGCAACGACGACGCACCACAGACGTTGGAAGCGAAGGTACTCTACGATGCCGACAAGCTGGACTGTATCGGTGCCATAGGCGTGGCCCGAGCTTTCGCAATCGGTGGGATGATGGGGCAGCGGCTGTGGGCGGACGTGGAAGCTGACTACGGACAGAACCACTGGGAAAACAGAGCCCTTGCCCGCGGGGACCTCTCGTCGGACCACACACCCGTCCACGAATTCGCCTTCAAGTTGTCGCGGATAAGGGATAGCCTGTTCACACCCACGGCCAGGGACATGGCCGAAGATCGCCACCACTTCATGGCCGA
>JAUWLF010000095.1 GCA_030613785.1 Chloroflexota bacterium
GTCAAAGGCGACGTCGGCCCGGCCTATCAACTGCGGCGCTACGCCTGGAGCGCCAAGCTGCCCCTCAGCATTCTCACCGATTTCGAGGAGTTCGCGGTCTACGATTGCCGCCGGCGCCCCAAACCCACCGACAAGGTCAGTGTGGGCCGGATCATGTACCTCACCTTCGACCAGTACCTCGACCGCTTCGACGACGTCTACAACGTCTTCGCCAGAGAGTCGGTATTGAAAGGCTCCTTCGACCGCTACGTACAGGAGACCAGACGCAAGCGCGGCACCGCCGAGGTGGACGTCGAGTTCCTCAAGGAGATCGAGGGTTGGCGCGACACGTTGGCACGCAACATCGCCCTGCGCAACCTTGGGCTCTCTGTCCACGAACTCAACTTCGCCGTGCAGCGCACCATCGACCGCATCATCTTTCTCCGCATGTGCGAGGACCGGGGCATCGAGGACTATGGCTCTCTCCTGGCCCTCACCGGTGGCCCCCAGATCTACGCCCGCCTGGGGGAGTTGTACCGGCAGGCCGATGAGAAGTACAACTCCGACCTCTTCGACTTCCAGGCCGACACCCTGACTAGGTCCCTGACGCTGGACGACAAAGTGCTCAAGCCCATCTTGGGTGGGCTGTACTACCCAGAGTGTCCCTACGAGTTCTCGGTACTGCCTACCGAGATCCTGGGCCAGGTGTACGAGCAGTTCCTGGGCAAGGTCATCCGCCTCACGCCCGCCCACCGCGCCAAAGTGGAGGAGAAGCCCGAGGTCAAGAAGGCGGGCGGCGTCTACTACACCCCCACCTACATCGTGGAGTACATCGTCCAGCAGACCGTGGGGAAACTGGTCGAGGGTAAGACCCCCCGGCAGATCGGCAAGCTGCGCGTCCTCGACCCCGCGTGCGGCTCCGGATCCTTCCTGCTGGGAGCATACCAATACCTGCTGGACTATCACATTCAATGGTACGAGGGCCACGACCCGGCCAGGCACGCCCGAGCCAAGCGGCCCGCTCTCTACCAGGGGCCAGGCGGAGAGTGGCGGCTGACCACGGGGGAGAAGAAGCGCATCTTGGTCAACAACATCTACGGGGTCGACATAGACCGCCAGGCGGTGGAGGTGACCAAGCTGAGCCTGCTGCTCAAGGTGCTGGAGGGAGAAAACCAGGAGTCCCTGGGCCAGCAACTGGCCCTCTGGCGGGAGCGCGCCCTGCCCGACCTGGGGGACAACATCAAGTGCGGCAACTCCCTCATCGGGCCGGACTACTTCGAGGGCCAACTACTGCCCAACGAGGAAGAGATGCGGCGGGTGAACCCCTTCGACTGGGAGGCGGAGTTTCCAGAGATCATGGCAGCCGGGGGATTCGATGCGGTCATTGGGAATCCGCCTTGGGGTGGCGATATTGACAGAGAGCTCGACTATTTTCACGCCAACTACCCTGCGACTACTCAAGAGCATACAGACAGCTTCAAGTTGTTCATTGACGCCGGCATTCGCTTGGCACGTAGTGGTGGTCGTCTATCAATGATAGTGCCCAACACACTGCTGCGACAACGGCGGATCAAGGATCTTCGTACCCTTATGTTGCAGAACCGAATTCAGGCTGTTGGCGATCTGGGCGAGGACGTATTCAAGGGAGTGGTGGCACCATCATGTATTTTTGTGATAGAAAAGCGACAGCCAGGCAGAGGCCAGGTCACATTTCTCAATCTGCGCGATATTCCGAGGGAGGAAAAGGCTAATGTGTTGGAGGAAGATGAACGAACTGGACTTCTTGTTGATCAACATCTCTTCCACAATAACACTGACCTCGAGTTCATGACTCCGCTTCAGGAACTGACTGTGCCAGTTGCTCTGCTGGGCAACTTCAGCCATGTGAAGTGCAAGGATGCTGGTATCAACTATCAACGAGTCAAGGTAGGGATGCAAGAAAAGGGGAAGAGCGATCTCTCCAAGCGATTGCTGTACACGGGCTCACGAGAGAAAGCCGAAGACCGGATGTACTGGAAAGGAGCCGATATCAACCGCTATTGGATCGCTAGGGAGACTGAACGGTTCTGTCGTCCCAACTATCAGGATTTCATCCGCCCGAATGAGGTTGTCCGGTTGAACGAGGAAGTATACAACACGACGCCAAAGATTCTCCTGAGGCAAACCGCTGATCACATCATTGCGACGGTTGACTATCGAGGGATATGGTTCGGCAGGAGCATCATTGCAATAGTGCCAACCGGACAGTGTGACTATCGGATTGAGTATGTTCTGGGGCTGTTCAACTCTCAATACTACAGATGGTTGTATAGCAAGCTTGTGCAGGAAAAGGGGCGTGTATTCGCCCAGGTGAAACTGTCGAAGATCAAGCAACTCCCCATCCGCACCGTCAACTTCGACGACCTGGAGGACGTGGCCCGCCACGACAAAATGGTAGCCCTGGTGGAGCGGATGTTGGGCTTGCACAAGAAGCTGGCCGCCGCCACCATCCCCGCCGACAAGGAACTCTACCAGCGGCAAACCGAGGCCACCGATCAGCAGATTGACGCGCTGGTGTATGAGTTGTACGGGCTGACGGAGGAGGAGATCGCTATCGTAGAAGGGAGGGAGGAGTGAGAACCATCTTAGCCTCGGATAGCTTGGTCACGATCCCACTGGGCGAAGACCCGGTGCTAGTGGAGGAGGACGAGGGTAAACAGGCATGTCTGTCGTCGATTTGAAAGCTGCACTGTACCCTCGAATCAGTATTGACATTTTGCTTCATTTGTGTTATACGGTTGTTGTGAGGTCGAAAGGCCAGCGGGAAGCGGCCAACAGGGTGATCGAGGAGAGGCTGCGGGGGGATCGCGAGGAGAAGGACAGGCTGGTCAGCGCCGTGGAGGGGTGGTTGGAGGAGCAAGGTGGACTCTCAGACAATTCTTAGCTGGCTCTTGAGCGAAGCGGGCGCGGGCTGGGCCGCTGCGCTGTTGGTCTTGGTTGTAGCACTGGTTGGATGGATAATTGCCTGGCGACGCCGCGAACGCCCAGCGTGTGTGATTGTGCAAGAGATTGAGAGTATCAAACTGCTCGATATCCATCGTTCGCAGCGCGACAAGTTGACGGTATCGTATTCATACGAGGATGGGATGGAAATACCGGTTCAGGATTTGCGGCAGAAGAAGATCGTCATCTACAACAATGGGAGCAGGGATATCCTGGATCCCCTCGAGGTTGAACTCCGAGTTGTGAGAGCCGGTTCGGACGAGGTGCCCTTCAGGGGTTTCTGGCAGTGGTTCTCTGAGGACAAGAGGTTCACCTCCACCGTGCTTGAAGAAGAAGTGTCTGAGCAAGTAGGCAAAACCCTTGTGCGAGGTTTGCTGTGGCGTGGCGTACGCATAGAGCTGCCGTACCTCAATTCCTACCCCGTTCATAGGGACTATGTTGCCGCTCACATAGTCTGCGACGGAGAGATCGAAATGGCACTGTGGGGAAAGGAGAGCGGCCGGGGCTGGTCGGCCGAATTCATCCCGCTGCACCGGGTGGAGGACTTGAGAAGCCGGATCTCGAACATGGTCGGCTGGTCATTCCTATGGGCAAGCTTAGCGAGCATCACGCTGCTCACGTTCGGGACAGCAATGGTGTTGATCGCGCCACAACTCCGCTGGCTTGGCTATTGTGGTGCGGCGCTAGCATTCATGGTGGCGTTGAGCCTCGCGCCGCACATGAAGATCACAAGAAGCATCGTCTCCAGATATCTCCGAATACGGTGGCCTGCAGAGTTCAACCTGCCCAAGCAGGAGGGTTAATCCGGGACGTGGAGGAGTGGTTGGAGGGGCGGGGCAATAGTCATACATCGAGAAT
The DNA here is from genome assembly GCA_030613785.1 of Chloroflexota bacterium. Taxonomy (GTDB): domain Bacteria; phylum Chloroflexota; class Anaerolineae; order UBA7937; family B3-Chlor; genus JAUWLF01. The sequence goes on from JAUWLF010000095.1 coordinate 3,820, forward strand.
CGCTGGAGAACAGCACGGCGTCAGTGAGTCAGGAAAGGCGGTGGCCATATTGAAGGAACCAGATCTCTTTTGCACTCTAACTTGCGACGATGTTCGCCGTGAAGCCAACGGAAAAGGCATGCTGATCGGGATCTTCAGCAATCTGAACAGCATTGCTTTTCCATTTGCCGCTGAGTTTCACGTTTTCAGTGGTTGGTCAAATGGCATCGGCGCGTATGAGCATCAAACCCTGATTCTAGACCCAGATGAGAGCCTGTTGTTCGAAGGGGAGCCGATTCCTTTCACCTTGCGCGAAGAGCATCAACGCCACTATGTGAATGAGCGTCTCAGGATTGAATTCGCACGCCCTGGCAGACACTTCGTCACGATTCTCCTGGGGGGCCAGCCGAGGTTGACACTCTCGCTCGACGTGCGAGAAGTAGAGAAGGCACCATAGCTGAGGAAACGTAGACGTGCCAGATCAAGATGGCCACGTTCAGAGGAGTGCTGTGACAATTGGATGGGAGTTCGGCAGCACCTGGGTGACTCCTGCGGAGGTTCACTATGTGCCCATCACCATGGTTGAGGCCTACCGGAGCGAGGACAACCGGCTCAAGGCATCTGAGCGCCTGACAGGCGGCCTGCTCACCTTAGTGGCCTCCGGATTCTTCGCTTGGTTGGCAATGCCTGACGGGACCCTCAAGAGCATCCTGCTGGGCGCACTTCTCGTGTTAGTCTTGCTTCTGATCGGCGCGTTCCTGTGGTTTGTGAGCCAGTGGCAGCAGAAGGAGGCCCGTTGGAAAGAGCTGACGACTGCCAAGCGTGAGAAGGTCTACTGGACCGTCGCCGAAGGGGGTCTTCGCACCGACTCTCCTGAGGACGAGATCGCAACCATTGAAGAAGACTTGGATGCAACGAGAGCGGGTCTAGTCATTCACATTGCCAGATACGGGACACAAGCGGATTTCAACGATGTTACAGAGATTCTGAAGTCCAAGGCAAAGGATGGGAGACTTGAACTCATTGTGGCCAACGATAAGCTTGATGGCGATCCAGCTTATGGGCAACCTAAGAAACTGCACGTCGAGTACACTTATGCTGGCGAACGGCATTCCGTAGCGGTAGATGAGAACAAGACACTATCATTGCCTTACAGAACGTTAGAGGGATGCTGATCAGGGACGTAGAGGAGCGCTTGGACGCATGCGGGGGGTTAGCTTGCCGCGGCTGCGGCAAGCCCGTGGCCTGAGATTGTGCGGCTTGCTGGCGAGGGTCGATTGGCTGAAGGGTGGATCTAAGAGGTTATGAAGAAGAAGCCCTCAAGACCAAAGTCAGTCCAAAAACCCATGATTCCAAAACTGGGCACGACGGCCAGCAGGGACTTCTTCGTCTCCTGGACCGAGATTAGCGAATTCTTCAACTTCGTCTTGCGGTTGGTAGGGCATTTGGAGGCTGCAGGTGATCGAGCGCACAAAGCTCTTGTCGAGACAGCTCCCGACCAGGCGGAGAGGGAGAGACTGGTTCGCGCATGGGATCTCCGAGTTGGACCCGCGGATCAGCTAGCGAACTATCGACAGATCTTCTTGGAGATCATCCTCGCGCGTCACATCGAGAACTATCTCAACTACATATCTGGTCTGCTATTTGAGATATACACGCAGCGCCCAGAGACTCTCAGGTCAGGAGAAATGCTCGAACTATCGACAGTTCTGTCGCACGACAACATGAATGATCTTGTAAAGACTATCGCTGAGAGAAAGGTCGAGTCGCTCTCCTATAGATCCTTCCAGGATCTCAGCGGGTACTTCGAGGACCGTTTTGGACTTGTCCTTTTCCCCGAAGACGAGATCGACTCGGTTGTCGAGGCCATAGAAACCCGGAACATCTCGGTTCACAATAGATGCATCATGAATGAGCGCTACATCAAGAGAACCGGCAAGTCAAGATCCTTGCTTGGGAAGCAAAGAGAACTATTCCTGCCACACATCCATGAGCTTGCGCCGATGTTTCTGCGTGGCGTTCGAAGGCTTGACAAGGACGCCCGACGCAAGCTAAAGATGCGCGGCACTAGATTTGATATCAAAGAGCTATACTTGATTTCTCATCCTCCGATACCGCGAATCGCGAGGGAGAAGCGGTAGGCGCCTCTTTGACGGCCACCCTCCGACAGCCAAGCATGGGGATCCCACACCTCGCGCCCATCATGCCATCGTGGCAATTCCACGTAGCCCTCGTCCGTAGGTTCCCTCAGCCTCGCAGTGTCCGCAGCAGTTGAGGTGAGAACAACAATAGGCTAGAACTGTCTTTGCCAAAGATGAAGAAGACAGCCCTTGCGATACTGAGAATCCCCGTCGTGCTGCCAGTGTTCATCTCGGGTTGCGGGACGCCCAACACCGCACGATGAAACAGCTGAGCAATGAGGATGAGATGCCTCATTTGGGCCGCGGCGAGCTGCAAAGGGCAGGGCTCCGAAGAGAAGGATTCCATTGCCCGTTCTCTCGAAGTCATTCTGAAAGAGTGTGTGATGTGAATCACGTCGCTGTGATCTGCGTGCGAAAACCGGTTGTTCGCTAATGTGCGCACCGGCCTAGTCCTGATTCGAGAGGAGAAGGGCTGGCAGTACGAGGTCTGCGAGGACGCGGAAGGGCACTGATCGGGACGGTCCGAGAAGGGTCGGCCGGCCTGGAGGCGTTTGGGGCGGCTGCTCCAGAGCCTCCGCACGCCCACGCCATCACCGGCGGTGAAGACCTGCTGGTTGCATCACCACTAGAGCGCCCATCCCCTCTTGCTCAGTATCCGGGAATCCCCATGCGTTGGCACAGTTCAACTAACCGAGGATGTACGTAGACTCCCTCATCCTCCAACTGCACCTCGTCGGCCCAAACCGAAGGACTGGTGACGATGCCATCGGTGTGTCTGGGGGCTCCATTCTCAGACCTCCTCGGTCCTGCTGAGATCGGGCTAATGAATCCTTCTCTCATACCCTTCCCAATATGACTCTCTGATCTCGTTTTTCCTTATCTTACCACTACCCGTCTTCGGCAAGGTGTCCCAGAACTCCACCGAACGTGGCTTCTTGTAACTCGCGAGATGCTCTCTGCAGAAGTCAATTATCTCTTCCTCACAGGCTGCCGTCCCCTCCTTCAAGACTACCACCGCCTTTACGGATTCACCCCACTTTTCATCCGGCACTCCGACGACAGCTGCCTCCAAGACGCCGGGGTGCATATACAGCACCTCCTCTACCTCCCGAGAATAGATATTCTCCCCTCCGCTGATGATCATGTCCTTTCTTCTGTCCACTAGGTAAACATAACCATCCTCGTCCATCCTGCCCACATCTCCCGTATGAAGCCAGCCGTCCCTTATCGTCTTTGCCGTCTCCTCGGGCAATCTCCAATACCCTTTCATCATTCTATCACTGCGGGCTATTATCTCTCCGGCCTCACCTACTGGGACATCCTGACCTTGCTCATCGACAATCCTGAGCTCACTTTCTCTTGCTGGCTTTCCCACAGACTCCAATCTCTTGATCTCCTTCGGTGAGCCCTCCAACTTATGCTCTTCTCTGTTGAGTACAGTCATGTTGAGGGTTTCGGTCTGCCCCAACTCCTGAACAAAGACCTCACCAAGAAGCCCAATACCTCGTCTCAGCGCCTCGATAGGCATTGGTGCTCCGGTATAGGCGATAGTGTGCAGGCTGCTGAGGTCATACTTCATCAAGTTTGGATGTTCCAGAAGCCGAATGATCATTGTAGGTACCAGAAAGACGTACGTCACCTTTTCTTGCTCGATGGTTTCGAGGACTAGACTCTCGTCGAACTTCTTGTGGATCACCAGCGTAGCGCCGAAGGCAAAAGCAGGAATCATGTGGGCGGCGGAGCCTCCCACATGAAAGAAAGGCATCACACACAAGACGACGTCACCAGAGCTAAGGTTGCGATGGGGGACCCTGGCTTCTGCCAGTATGCTCTTGTGGGTGTGAATGGCTCCCTTGGGGCGCCCAGTCGTGCCACTGGTATAGAACAACACACAAGGGTCATCCGCTTCCACACCATCGGTAGGCTCGTCGGGAGGGAAACGGCTTATCAACTCTTCATAGTTCAGCATATCCTCTACCTCAGCATCGAGGCAGATGAATGACCTGACCGAGTCTAGCTCGTGGCGAATAGAGTTGACGACTTCCACGAACTCGCTCTCTACTATGAGGACGCTGGTTCCGGAGTGGTTGATCAGGTAGGCGAGTTCTCTTCCCACAGATCTGTGATTCAGCGGCACGCAAACCCTGCCGGCCTTGGCCAGACCAAAGACCTCGAAATACTGTGGGCAATTGTAGGCCAATAGACCGACCCGGTCTCCCTTTGCCACCCCTGAATCGGCCAAGGCATTGACAAGACTGTTGATCCTCTGATTCACCTGCTTGAAAGTATAGCGTTTGCTTTCGAAGATGAAGGCAGTCTTGTCCGCGTGTCTCTGAGCGTTGTGGTTGATCATATCGCCAAGGGTCTGCATTTCTCCTCCTTCACAAGAAGATGCGCTATCTCCCTCTGGGCGAACCCTGTGGCCAGATCTCGCAGCGCTTGTTGTTCCCAACTCGGGGCGAGCATTGGCTGCGTTCGATATACGATATGATACAGCATACCACATCTTGTACTGTTTTGTCAACCATACGACGAGAGTATGCGTCACGTACTTGACAGCTTTCCAGAAATGTGCTATTATTGTGCAAAACGTCGACCTGGAACCGATTGTTCTATTGGACGGCTGGTCTACAACAGAAGGCCGGGTCTTGGCACCAGGTACACGTCTAGGCGTTTCTGGCTCCTGGTGCGCTGGACAGGGCGCTGAGGAGTCGACGATTCAGTCCTTGGGACTGGATGCATACCCACACAGCCGCCAGAGCATATCGTTGGTGGTCGAAACAGACCTTGCTCTGTAGAGGGCCGATGCAAGTGACAAAGGTGACTGACGGCCGTGTTGCGCTTCACCCCGGGCCATCTCGTTGCGCCTCTCCGGCCCAGAATTCTCAGGTTGCCGGTTGTCACACCCTCGTGTAGGATAGGGGGTGGAAGTCTGCGCGTCAGGGAGAAGAATCGTTTCGGACTACGCGAAAGGAGGGCAAAATGTGAGTGCCAGAGGTTTGACCCGCTTTACAGAACGCGAGAACGAAAAGGAGGGAGAAATGGACACCAAAGATCTGAACCGTGATCTCGGACTCGAAAACAAGAGGGAGGAAGAAATGGATGCCAAAGATCCCAAAGGTATCACCCGCCGTGACTTCCTTCGCGGCACAGCAGTAGCCGGGGTTGGAGTGGCTGCCGCAGCATGCGCCCCAGCGGCCACACCGCCCGCAGAGCCTACCGCAGCGCCTGCTGCAACCCCTACCACAGCGCCCACCGTAGTGCCCACCGCGGCGCCAACCAAAGACACAATCCTCGTTGGTATGTCAAGACCTCTCTCAGGCCCACTGGCTGTGATTGGAGACTCGGCATTCAGACCAGTCTATGAGACATGGGTTGATGACGTCAATGCCGATGGTGGGGTATATGTGGAGGAATACGGCAAGAAACTACCCATAGAGTTGTTGGTGTATGATGATACGAGCGACGTAGGCACGATGACGAGGCTGACGGAAAAACTGATCCTGGATGACAAGGTTGACTTTCTATGGCCTGCCTGTGGCACCGCCTTTCTGTTTGCGCAAGCCCCTATAGCCAACAAGTACGAGTATGTACTGATGACAGCCGAGGGCGGCGCCACGAGTATCAAGGACATGCTTCCTAGTCTACCCTACGCGTTCGTCACCTTGAGTTTCTCCGACTGGTACCAACTGCCAGTTCTGGCCGATGTTCTTGCCGATGCCGGTGCGGAGACAGCCTACATAACGTACATCGCTGACCTTCACGGCATAGAGTATTCCGGTGTGGCGGGTATTGAATTCCCGAAGAAGGGAATTGAGATCCTTGGTGTTAAGAGCCTTCCACCTGACATCAAGGACCTAGCGCCGGTGATCAGTCAAGCTAGCGCGTCTGGGGCCGATGTCTTTTGCTGTTTTGCCTATCCCGACCAGATCATGCCTGCTACTGGGACGTCGATGGGGATGGGATATAACCCCAAGGCGTGGGTAGGCGGCCCCGGAGTCAATTTCGGGTTCTTCCGTGCAGCGTTTGGTCCGGCGGCGGAGGGGATAATAGGCTTTACCAGCTTCAGCCGGGAATCTTCTCCCGCACTCAACGAGCTAGCCGACAAACTCTACGAAGGCAAGCCTGAAGAAGTGCAAGATTGGTGGGGGCATCCACTCTACTGGGCTGGGCTGGATGTTTGGAAGGCGGCTATCGAAAAGGCTGGAACACTTGACCAGGAAACGATAAGGGACCTAATTGCCACGGAGACATTCGACACTGTTCTGGGACCGACCTGGTTTGAGAACGGACTCTTGGCAAAGGATTCTCATCCCGGAGAGATTGGTCAGTGGCAAAGCGATGTGTATGAAGTCATCGGGCCTCAAGACAAGGCCACCGCAGAGATAATATATCCCAAGCCAGCGTGGCCAGCACCATAAGAGAAAAAGACAAATAGTACACAAGCAACAACGACGATAGGCAGGCTGTCTAAAGGGTGCAAGGATAACTCTCTTGGGAGTGGTTATCCCCGGCTGAAGACATATCTACGCCTTTAGACAGCCTGCACCTGTGATTGCTGAAGGTAGGAAGTTGTCATTATGATGGTGACAATCCTGGAGATAGTGATTGCTGGTTTGCTGCTGGGCGGCCTCTATGCCCTGATTGCGATGGGGCTCAGCCTTCAGTATGGTGTCGCCCGGGTGCTGAACATCTCTCATGGCGAGTTCATTATGCTCGGGGCTTTGACCACCTGGACATTATTCACAGCGTTTGACATCAACCCGCTGGTCTCTCTGGTCATTGTCGGTCCCGTTGTATTCACACTGGGGTTTGTCATTCACAGGACTTTGTTCAAACGCCTCTTAGCCTCCTCAGCATCACCAGGTGTTTTTGAGAGCAAGTCCATGCTGGCTTCTTTCGGTCTGCTGTTCATCATTCAAAACATAGCTTCATTAGCCTGGGGACCCGAAATAAGGGGATACTCCTACCTAGCTGTTCCGGTCCATCTGGCGGGAGCAGTTTTTGGCGCTAACCGCCTCGTGACCCTCGGGTTTGCTACAATCATAGGTCTGGCCTTCTACCTCTTCGTAGCCCGCACTCGCACGGGCAAAGCCATCAGGGCGGCAGCCCAAGACCCGGCCACCGCGGGACTCATGGGCGTGAACATTAACCAGGTGCTTGCTCTGTGCTTCGGCCTTGGTGCTGCCATGGCTGGTATCGCCGGCGTGCTTATAAGCATGAGCTATCCTGTTCATGTAGGGATGGGTCTCGAGTATACCATAATCGCCATTATCGTGGTTGTCCTGGGTGGAATGGGCAGCATCCCTGGCAGTTTTGTCGGGGGTTTCATGCTGGGTCTTATTGGCAGCATAGTAACCTATATAGACCCGGGCTTGACACTGATCGCCTACTATCTCATCTTCATACTGCTGCTGCTGGTGAGGCCTACAGGTATTATGGGGAAGTAGAGAAGTGAGGACTACCGGAGTTGATTTAGGTAAGGTGTGGGCACCGGGGCTACTTCTCATAATCCTCGTTCTGTTAGCTACTCTATCCCTCTATACTTCAGCCTACACTGTCATACTAGCAACCAGCATCTTGATGTACATCGTCCTAACAGTGAGCTGGTCCATTTTTTCCGGTCCTACCGGTTACATCTCACTGGCGTCGGCCGCCTTCTTCGGGGTCGGCATATACACTTCAGCTATACTGGGGATGGCATTACCCTTCCCTGTCGTTGTCGGTATTGGTGGTGTAGCCAGTTTCATGGTCGCCTTTCTCGTCGGCGCGTTGACTCTGAGACTGAGGGGCATATACTTCGCCATATTCACTTTCGGACTCGTTGAGCTCATCAAGCATTTCCTCCTGTGGTATGAGATCAATATGACGGGCACACGTGGCCGATTCGTTGTCGTCGTAGATAACGACACTATCTATTACGCCATGTTGACCATTCTTGTGGCGACACTGCTTACCGCCTACTTCATCAGACGCTCTCGATATGGCTTAGCCCTGCAAAGTATCGGGGAATACGAGGAAGCTGCGGCTCACATAGGCGTTAATGTGACTGCGGTGAAAGTCGTCACCTTTGCCATCAGCGGTCTTTTTATGGGGGCGGCTGGGGCAATCATGGCCACAAGATGGACGTATGTTGACCCCTACATCGCCTTCAATCCGCTCCTTGCTTTTATGCCGGTTCTAATGGCCATCTTTGGCGGTGTGGGAGAACTTTATGGTCCCGTCTTGGGCGCTGCCGCTTTTGCTTACCTCGAGGAAGTCCTAATAACCAGGTTTCCCTATTACTACATGCTCCTTTTCGGCATCGTATTGGTGGTCGTTGTCCTATACCTGCCCAATGGACTTGTAGGATTGATACAAGAGTGGAGGAAGAGAGTGCCTGGAGGGCAACATGCCAATACTTGAAGGCGAGGGGGTGACCAAGTATTTTGGCGGGTTGGCCGCGGTCTCACGCTTGGACTTTGGTGTGCACCAGGGTGAAGTCGTTGGTCTGATCGGTCCCAATGGAGCTGGCAAGACCACGCTGTTCAATCTAATATCGGGGGCTCTTGTTCCAAAAGCAGGGGTAATAAGATTCCAAGACCGAAAGGTCAATGGCCTGAAGCCGAATAGAATCTGTAGGATGGGAATAGCGAGAACGTTTCAATCAGTCAAGGTTTTCGCCAATATGCCCGTTCTGGAGAATGTGTTGTTGGGTTCCTTGTTCGGGACCCCAATCAGGGTGTCATCAGCAGATGCTGCCAGGGAAGCCACGGGGTTCTTGGAGTTTGTCGGTTTGTCAGCAGTGGGAGCGACCCCGGCCAAAGACCTAACCCTGGCTAACCAGAAGCGACTTGAAGTAGGTAGGGCGTTGGCCACTAAGCCAGAACTACTGCTGCTTGATGAACTGATGGCGGGGTTGAACCACACTGAAGTAGCCGAGGCTATGGAGTTGGTGACCAGGATTCGGGACAAAGGGATTACCATCTTCATGATCGAGCATGTCATGAAGGCGATCATGAGCGTATGTGACCGCATCATTGTGCTCAATTACGGTGAGAAGATTGCCGAAGGAACGCCACAGGAGATTGCTACCAGCAAGACAGTTATTGAGGTGTACTTGGGAGAGTAGGCTTATGCTGGAAGTTAGCAACGTAGATACTCTGTACGGCAAGGCTCAGGCCTTGTGGGACGTTTCTTTGAGAATCGATGAGGGAGAAATCGTCGCCTTGGTTGGAGCCAACGGAGCCGGCAAGACGACACTGCTTAATGCTATATGCGGTTTGCTACGTCCAGCTTCCGGTAGCGTGGAGTTCCTTGGTGAGAGGATAGATGGGCTAGCACCTCACTCCATTGTGGCACTAGGCATTTCTCACGTACCCGAAGGGAGAAGGCTTTTTGCCGACATGTCGGTGAGTGAGAACCTGGAGATGGGTGCGTATGTTGATCAAGCCTGGAAGCGGAAAGAGGAAACCCTCCGCCAGGTTCATCAAGTTTTTCCCATATTGAAGGAAAGAGGGGGGCAATTAGCTAGAACACTAAGCGGCGGCGAACAGCAAATGTTGGCTATGGGTCGAGGTTTGATGTCAAGGCCGAAGCTGTGCATGTTTGATGAGCCCTCATACGGCTTGGCACCGCTATTGGTGGCGGAGATGTTCCGCATCATCAAGGGGCTGCGCGACCAGGGGATTACCATCCTGCTCGTCGAGCAAAATGTCCGACATACCCTGGAGGTAGCTGATCGGGCCTACGTGCTGGAAAACGGGCGGATTGCCCTGGAGGGGGATGGCAAGAGCCTACTACAGGAGGAGCTTGTCAGAAAAGCCTATTTGGGGTTGTAGCCCAACTGGTCCAGCATGTCACGGCAAAGCTAACTGGCCAATTTCGTGAAAGATGGTCTTCCTTTCTTGAAGGGAGACCATTGCTTTCTTGAGTATGCGGGGGCCGCGAGACTTGAGATTCTTAGTACTTCACTCCAGGCTTTCGATAATGATCTCAGTGGCAAGCCTGGCACCGATCCCCACAGGGACACCACACTTTTCAAAGCCCTTCGCCCTCGCGAACGCCTCCATATTCTCTTGGCTGGCCGCGGGATCCATGTAGCGCCCAAACACCACGTCTTCGTGTATCTTGGGGCATACTACAGCTCCTACTTGCTCTTCGAAGCGGGGCATGAACTTCCGGGCGGCCATTATGGTTGCGCCAGTAGCTTCATAATCCACTACGTCCTCACTGCCAAAATAGAGCCCCAGGGCAATTAGACCCCCGGTCACACCGCCACACATCCAGCCGGTCCCACCGAAGCCAGGAAATGGGGACAAGGCTTTGATGATCTCCATGTTGCCCAGGCCAAACTCTTCCATCACGGCAAGCGCTGTACCCCTGGGGCAATTGTGGGCAATGAAGTTGTATTCCTCGGCCCGCCGTTGCACGCGATCGAGGATTTGCTCCCTGTTGGCCAGGATCTCTTTGGGGTCAAGTTTCTTCCTTGCGATCCCCTTCGCAGCTAGTTCTTTGACTCTGGCCTCAAGAGCCGGCACATCCCAGACTCGTTCTGCCAGTTCCTCTACCCTTGCCTTTAGCGCATCATAGTCTGCCATCGGTTGCCTCCTCGAGTTCTCTTTCCACTGATCCCGCCACTCAATAAGTGAGGGCCATGAATAACGTTCATGGCCCAGTGGCCGAGATTGGCCTGCTAGAACGGGAACGACCGTTTCTCCTTCTGGATCGTGACCCACTTCAGCTCGGTCAGCGCCTGGATGGAGTACTGTCCTCCTTCCCGGCCCTGGCCGCTCCACTTGCAACCCCCGAACGGGACACTCGCCTCGGCGTCAATGGAGGCGTCAT
>JAUWLF010000086.1 GCA_030613785.1 Chloroflexota bacterium
CATGGGCGGAGTTTATCGTACCGGCCACGATGGTCTCGGCAGGGGTCATCCGCATCTGACGGCAGGCCAGGGACATGATGAAAGGCATAGCTTCACAGTAGCACGTGCCGGGATTCAGGTCTGTGGCCAGAGCCACGGGCAGCCCCGACTCTATCATCCTTCTCGCCGGGGGGAAGTGGTCTTCCCCCAGCCCAAACGGCGTCCCAGGCAGGAGGACGGCGATGGTGCGCGACTTCGCCAGAAGCTCGATCTCCTCTCCAGGGGTGCAGACCAGGTGGTCGGCCGATGTGGCTCCCAGTTCCGCAGCCAAACCCGCTCCGCCCAGGCTCGTGAACTCGTCGGCATGGATCTTCAAGTCCATCCCCATCTCTTTCGCCTTCTCCAGGATGCACCTGCTTTGCTCTAGGGAGAAGGCTCCTTCTTCGCAGAACACATCGCAGAAGAAGGGTTGGTTGTTGGTAAGATATCCTTCGTTTTCGACGCGAGGGAGCATTTCCTCTACGACTAAATCGACGTACTCGTCAACACGGCCCCGGTACTCGGCAGGGATGGCGTGAGCCCCGAGGAAGGTGGGTATCAGGTCTACCGGGTGGCTTTCATCCAGCAGACGTATGGCTTCGAGCATCTTGATCTCGTTCTCGGTGTCCAAGCCGTACCCGGTCTTGGCCTCGATGGTCGTCGTACCGTGAGTGAGCATCACGTCCAATCGTCGACGGCTTTGGTCTACCAGCTCTTCGAGGCTGGCCGCTCGCGTGGCCCGCACGGTGTTCATGATACCGCCTCCTACGGCCATGATTTCCAGGTAGGTAGCGCCAGCTAGGCGCATCTCGAACTCGGCAGCGCGGTCGCCAGCGAACACGACGTGGGTATGGGGGTCCACGAAGCCTGGCATGACGACCTTGCCGGAGGCGTCTACGAGCGTGGTATTCTCACCAGCCTGGGGCAGCACCTCCTCCGTTGGACCTACCAGGACGACACGGTTCCCTCGAATCGCTATCGCTCCGTCCTCGACTAGGCCCAAGTCTCTCATCGCGGCCCCCCGCTTTGGGCCTTCGGGCGAGGCGATGGTGAGTAATTGGCTCGCGCTATGGACGAGCAAATCACACAGCACTAGGAACTGCCTCCCGAAAGCCAGGTGTCTGGTGTCAGTACCTCTAGCTGCGTCTTACCGCTGCAGTGCTTGGTATTCCAGGTGATGAGAGCCTCACAATGGGCGGCCTCTACGGTCCACAGGATAGCGGCGTCTCCCAGTCTAAGGCCTCTGTCTATGCGGGTCAGCAACTCAGCATCTTGACGGGCCCGGAACCTCTCGATGGAATCGGGTTCCAGAGGTGGGTATAGAAGGATCATTCTTGGAGAGGTCAGGTACTCCTGAAAGATCGTCATCGCTTCCCTGGACTGTCTGGCCGTGGCAATGAGACCACATAACTCAAGAAGAGTGAAAACCGGCATTCCACGTTCGGACCGCTCACTCTCCTGCATGAAGCTGGCAGTGACTTCATAGTGAGTGTCTTGTTTAAAGATGTGGTGGATACCGAGCACATCGGTGTCGATAGCGATCAAGTCCTATCTTCCTCGGCCTCTCACCATGTTGACAATCTTGACCATGTCGTCCGTTCCATAGACTTCGGCCATCGCTTGGGCAACTTTCTCTGAATCTATCTGTATATCGCTGGGTGCTCGTCCCGGTCGTGGCTGCCGTCCTAGGTAAACAAGAGTCAGTTCGGGTATCTTCTTTTGATCTTGCTTGGAATGGACAGCCGTGTCACTGATCGTGTCCTGAACGCCATCAGCCACGCGGTCCATGTCGTCTTCTACAACGACGCCTTCTGCTCCAGCCGCTTGCTGGATGTCAAGCACCATTCGTCGGAGGGCCGCTGCTGCCGTGACTTCAGGCCGGACGGACGCCTTGCAGATTAATATGCCGCCCATGACTGGTCGCAGGGCGACATAGTCTCCTGCCTGAAGCCTCAGCAACTCCCGCAATTCCTGCGGGATGGTCATCTGTCCCTTTCTGGTAACCTTGGCTAACATGAGGTCAGGCATGTCGAGCTCCTTGCGATGTGACAGTCGCAGAGTAGTACAGGCTTACCAGATGCATGACAGTCGTCAGCTCTCTTGTCAACCTGGCCGCCGCGTTAATACTGGAAGATTCTCGAAGGGTGTGTCGGCAGTCGCTACTTCATCATGGGGATCTTGATGCTGTGGCTCCTGGCCGCCTCAATCGCCTTCTCATAGCCGGCATCCACGTGCCGCATGATGGCCGTGCCCGGGTCTGTCGTCAGAACGCGCTCCAGGCGTCGGGCCGCCTCTGGTGTGCCGTCCGCAACGACAACCTGGCCGGCGTGGATGGAGTAGCCGATGCCGACACCTCCTCCGTGATGGATGGAGATCCAGGTCGCACCTCCTACCGCGTTCAACAAGGCGTTCAACAGAGGCCAGTCGGCGACCGCGTCGCTGCCATCCTTCATCCCCTCGGTCTCCCTGTTGGGGGAGGCCACCGAACCACCGTCCAGATGGTCCCGACCTATGACCACAGGGGCGGAGATCTCGCCCTGTCCCACCATTTCGTTGATCATCAGGCCGAACTTGGCGCGTTCACCGTAGCCCAGCCAGCAGATCCGGGCCGGCAGACCCTGGAACTTCACCCTCTCCCGGGCCATCCTGATCCATCGCACCAGGTGCTCGTCGTAGGCGAACTCCCTCATCACCACTTCGTCGGTCTTGTAGATGTCTTCCGGATCACCGGAGAGCGCCACCCAGCGGAAGGGACCCTTGCCTTCGCAGAACAGGGGTCGTATGTAGGCTGGCACGAAGCCAGGGAAGTCGAAGGCGTTTTTCACACCCGCTTCGTAGGCCCGCTGGCGGATGTTGTTGCCGTAGTCGAAGACCACAGCACCCTTCTGCTGGAAGTCGAGCATGGCGCGCACATGGCGGCCCATAGACTCGATTGACCGCCGGGTGTATTCCTCTGGGTCCCGATTCCAGAGTTGTCCGGCCTCTTCTACAGAGAGACCTTGGGGTATGTAGCTGTGCGGATCATGCGCTGGCGTCTGGTCGGTGACGACATCCGGCACCACTCCGCGTATAACGAGTTCGGGATAGACGTCGGCGGCGTTGGCGATGAGACCTATGGACTTGGGTTCGTTCTTGTCCAAGGCCTCCTCGACCAGGGTCATCGCTTCCTCCAGGTCTTCCACCAACACATCCACGTACGCGGTTTCCAGGCGACGCTGAGCGCGGGCCGGATCTACCTCCACAATCAGCCCCACACCCTCGTTCATGGTGATGGCCAGGGGCTGGGCCCCGCCCATTCCCCCAAGGCCGGCGCTTAGCACGAATTTGCCCTTCAGGGTGGACTTGAAATGCGTCTGGGCTGCTGCGCCGAGGGTCTCGTAGGTGCCTTGGAGTATGCCCTGCGTGCCGATGTAGATCCAGCTCCCGGCAGTCATCTGGCCGTACATCATGAGGCCCATGGCATCCAGTTTGTCGAAGTGCTGTTGAGTAGCCCAGGCGGGGACGATGTTGGCGTTGGCAAGGAGAACCCGTGGTGCGTCTGGATGGGTCTTGAAAACGCCCACCGGTTTGCCAGATTGGACGAGCAATGTCTCGTCGTTCTCCAACTGCTTCAGTGTGGCAACGATGGCTTCGAAGCATTCCCAGTTTCGCGCGGCCTTGCCTCGCCCACCGTAAACGATCAACTCCTCGGGCTTCTCGGCTACATCCGGGTCCAGGTTGTTCATCAGCATGCGCATGGCCGCTTCCTGTCCCCAGCCTTTGCAACTGAGATGGGTCCCTCGTGGAGCCTTCACCGCTTGCCTCATGATCGCACCTCCAGCCCGCTCGCTCTAGTGGTCATTATAGCGCAGGCGGTCTCTCGCTGCCATGAATCCGTTTGCCCGTGCAGCGGCAAAAGCATACAATAGCGCGCGAGGGGGCGAGCGTTGTGCGCTTCTGGTACAGATTGGTCAAGTTCGCTTTTCGGTGTCTCTACAACGAGTTCGCCTGGGCGTACGACCTGGTGAGCCGCATCGTGTCGCGAGGTAGATGGCACGACTGGCAAAGAGCGGCGTTGCCCGAACTGAGGGGCGACAGGGTGCTGGACGTGGCCTTCGGCACGGGCGACCTCCTGTGGGACATGGTGGCCAAGGGCTATCGGTGTGCGGGCATAGATCTCTCTCCGCACATGGCTCATATCACGGCCAAGAAGTTCCGTCGCCAGGAAGAGGAGGCGCCTATCTGTCGAGCGCGCGCTCAAGAATTGCCTTTTCCGGATGGGATATTTGACTCTTTGGTGGCTACTTTTCCTGATCACTTCATCCTTGACCCCCGTGCTCAACATGAGATGGCGCGCGTACTGGTGCCCGGGGGCCGTCTGGGCATAGTGGACAGCGGACACATCGTTGGAGACGATCCGTGGAGTAGATTCCTCAATTGGGCCTTCATGATCACGGTATCGCCTGACGCTTGGGAAGAGGCCAGGAGGTCCTTCGCTCATCCGCTGTTTGCCATCGAGCGACGGGTGATACTGGATGAAGGGAGTGCTGTGGACGTCGTGGTGGCGACCAAGAAGCAAAGCCCGCTCAGACTGGAGGACCCGCGTGACGATCGGTGCAAAGAGGTGTTGTACACGATGAGAGACTGCAGGAGGATAGGAAGAAATGGACCTGGATGAAGCGATCAGGCAGCGACGCAGCATCAGGAAGTACAAGGCCGATGTACCCATTCCGCGGGAGGACATCGAGACCATCATCCAAGCGGGCTGTTGGGCCCCCAGCAGCACGAATATCCAGCCTTGGCGTTTCATCGTGGTCGAGGACAGGAAGACGATAGACAGAATGGCCAAGGCGGTCTACGACAAGTTTCAAGCGCTTTCCAAAGAGGCGCTTCGCAAGGGCGAGAAAAGGGTGGCCGCCTTCTTTCGGTTCCTTCGCAGCTATACGAGCTTTTTCACTGACGCTCCGCTGGTGATTGTGGCTTGCACCAAGCCCTACGAGAATCCTGTGCTCAAGATGCCTATGGCCACTGTGATTGAGAAGGCCAATAAGTTTCAGCACATGGATGTGAACATCAAGCCTCTCGTCATAGACACGGTGCAGAAGAGCGTGGCGATGGCTGTGCAGAACATGCTTCTCAAGGCCCACTCTATGGGGTATGGCTCTTGTGTTATGGACGGCCCCATCGCCATAGAGGGCAGGTTGCGGGAGATGCTGAATATCGAGGACGATCTGGAGTTGGTGATGGTGATCCCCTTGGGCGTTCCAGAATCGACCGATGTGGAGGCGCCCGAGAGGATGCCTGTGGTGGAGGTGATAAGGTATCACCAGCCGTAGACTTTGCTGTCGTTGAAGGGAGGGATGTCCTAGGCTCTCAAGGTAGGAGGCGGGGCCTCAGACGGTGACGTTATCTCCGCGACGCGGTACTAGTACGCTGGGTACTCCTAGATCCCTGATCCCCTCCGCCAGAGCCATTGACTGCTCTTCTTCCCCGTGCACCACGAAGACCCCTTTGAGATCGCCGTCCGCATGGCGAATCCACCCCAGTAGCTCAGTCCTGTCTGCGTGGCCACTGAAGGAGTCTATCACCTTCACGTGGGCCCTGAGTTCGTACTCCTCGCCGAAGATACGCACCCTTTCCCTCTTCTCCGCTATGCGCCGGCCAAGGGTATGTTCCGCTTGGAAGCTGACGATGAGCACAGTATTCCGCTCGTCCTCAATGTTGTTCTTGAGATGGTGCAGGATCCTCCCTGCCTCGCACATACCCGAAGCGGAAATGATGATCATGGGTCCATCCAGTTCGTTCAACCTCTTTGATTCCTCGACGTTGCGAAAGTAGTGAAGTCCTCGGAAGCCGAAGGGGTCTTCCTGCCGAAGGAGGTACTCGTTGATCTCGTCATCGAAACACTCGGGATGGACTCGGAACACCTCCGTGGCGTCTATGGCCAGAGGACTGTCCACATAGATAGGGAGCGTGGGAATCTTCTGGGCTTCCTTGAGACGATACAGGGTGTAGATGACCTCCTGAGTTCTTTCGAGAGAGAAGGCCGGAATGATCAGCCTACCCCCCTTCGAGTATGTATGCTGAACAGTCTCGGCCAACTCAGTCTCCACGTGGGAGATGTCATCGTGGAAGCGGTTGCCGTAGGTGCTCTCGGTGATGAGGTAGTCAATATCACTCACCAGGACGGGGTCACGCAGAATGGGCAGGTCTCTGCGGCCTAGATCGCCAGTGAAGGCCAGGCGGAAAGTGCGCCCATCCTCCTTGATTTCCAGGACTGCTATGGCGGAACCCAGGATGTGCCCCGCATCGCGGAGGAGGGCCCTTACTCCTGTAGTCACTGGGAACCAGCGGTTGTAGTTGTGCCCTACCAGATAGTTGAGGGACTCTTCCGCATCCTCTATGCTGTACAGCGGCTCGATGGGGGGAAGACCCTTGCGCTTGTGTTTCTTGTTGACGTATTCCACGTCTCTGAGGTGGATGTGAGCACTGTCCCGGAGCATGATGGACACCAGGTCCGCTGTGGCCATGGTGCAATGAATGTCCCCTCTGAAGCCTCCCTTTACCAGAGTGGGGACGTTGCCGCAATGGTCTATGTGGGCATGGGACAGGACCATGGCGTCAACGCTTTCCGCTTCGAAGGGTAGATTTCGGTTTCGTTCGAAGGCCTGGGCGCGATGTCCCTGGAACAGGCCGCAGTCAAGCAGGATGCGTTTCCCATTGACATGAATAAGGTGCTGGGACCCAGTCACGGCGCGCGCAGCACCCCAAAAGGTTATCTTCATAGTTCCCTTCCCGGCTCACGGTGTCTGGACTCGGACAGCATCAGTCCCTAGCATCGCTCAATGTGCTCACTAGTTCCTCTACAAGGTACTTCGCATCCAGCCCTTCGTATCCCATTTCGGTCGCAAGCTCTTCGGGGCGCAACTCCTGCCCCCGTCTCCAGAGGGATGTGAGGTATTCGCCAGCGTCGCGCATTGTGAACCACTCCGCGCCGAACTCATTCTCCAGAAAGCGCCGCAGTTGGACCTCGAAGATCCAGGCTCGCAGATACTGTGCACAGTAGAAGGCGTCGTCGACGTCCTTCAGGTAGTCCTCAGGAGGAATAGCCACCCCCAGCTCGTCACCCAGGAGACTGACATATCGCTCCTCTGCCCCATCTAGCCGGGTGTGCAACTCCAGTTCGTAGAGTAGCTTGCTGCTATATCGGCGCAGAAACCAGAGCTTCTGAAAACGGGCGAGCCTGACGAATTCACTGCCGTCTTCGATGCCCAGGATCCGATGCAGCCAGTGATGGTTCAGCGGGAGGTAGTGGAAGAGGAAGGCGTACGCCTCGGTCACGGAGTTGTCGCCCAGTCGTTTGAAGGGAAACGCCAGATCTGGATCAACGTTCAGAAAATGTTCGGCATGCCCGGCCTCGTGGAGCAGGCTTGCGTAATCATCCGGACCCCCGATGGGCTTGATGACCAGCTTCACCTCGTCCGGTATCCGAATGGGTGCGCAGAAGGCCCGCGGCGACTTGAGCGGTCTGGGCTCGATGTCCAGTTCCAGGTTCTCTTGCTGCGCCATGTCGATGCCCATGCCGGCCAGAGTCGTGGTCAGAGCGGGGATCATGGCCTCCTTGGGGAAGAGCGCATCGAAGCGTCGGCCACGAAACAGGTGTAGTATGTCGCAAGTGCTAGCTTCCTCGACACGGATCTCTATGCCACTTAAGGACTCTTCCAAGCGCTGATAGAAGATCTCTCTGGTGTCGTTGAGGAGACTTCGCATCTGCCTGGTCAGCGACGGGAGGTCCAAGCCGCGCAACTGATCGCACAGGGCAATGTAGCTCTCGAAGCCCAAGTCACTGGCCCTGTCGTGGAGCTTGCTCAGGCGCTGCTCCCTCTTGGGATTGGCGCTGGCAGTCACCTCTCGCTCCAGTTCGTCCAGTCGGTGGCGACGAGACATGTCGGCTTCGTTGGAGATCATCGGCCTTAGGTTGTGATAAGGAATCTGTTGTCCCTCCCACTCTACAGTCGCCTGTCTCATGGCGTTGCTGATGCTCTCCGTCATCCCCTTGACGAGATTCTCCAGATACTCTAGAGTGACCCATTCAGCCAGATATCTCCTCCGCCTATCCTGGGTCAGGCCCAACAGTTCCCTGACCACGTCTTCTCCGAAGAGATGTGCGTAGCGCTCGTAGATGGGAATGATGCTCAGTTCGTCCTTCAGCCCAGCTTCGGCCAGGTAGTATTCTCGATACAGCTCTTGATGAAAGGCTTCTGCTTGCTTTTCGAAGTCGTTTATCACGCTGATGGTGCCTGGCAAGGTGTGGGCGGCGTCTGAGAATGAGGAATCTGTCTGCTGGGGAAGTGTCAGACAATCCAGCTGATCAGGCCCACAGATCCTTGACTGCGGCCACGATGCTCTCCACCTGAGGAACCCTGTGCCGCTCTAGTGTGCGATTGTACGGTACGGGAATGTCCAGGCCCGCAAGCCTACCAATAGGCGCGTCCAGATAGTCGAAGGCTCCACCCTCCATGATGCGAGCTGATATCTCCGCGCCAACGCCTCCCGTCTTGCAGGCTTCGTGTACGATGAGAGCTTTTCCTGTCTTGATGACTGACTTGGTGATGGTTTCATCGTCGAAGGGCTTCAGGGTTCGCGGGTCGACGACTTCTGCCTCGATGCCATCCTCCACCAAGGCTTCCGCCGCCTCCAGCGCTCGAGGAACCATGATCGATGTGGCCACGATAGTGACATCCCGGCCTGCTCTCTTGACATCTGCAACACCCAGTGGTATTGTGTATGGCTCCTCAGGTACCGGGCCTCTGGTCTTGTACAGAAGCTTGTGTTCCACAAAGACCACCGGATTGTCGTCTCGGATAGAGGACAAGAGCAGACCCTTCACATCATAGGGGGTGCTGGGCATGACCACCTTGAGGCCCGGGACGTGGACGAACCAGGCCTCAAAGCTCTGTGAATGGTGGGCCGCTGCCCCGGTACCGGATCCACCTGGCGTGCGCAGAACGAGAGGCACCTTCGCCCTGCCGCCAAACATGAAACGTAGCTTGGCTGCCTGATTGACCAGTTGGTCCATGGCGATGGTAGTGAAATCCATGAACATGATCTCGGCCACAGGGCGCATGCCGACCAATGCTGCTCCCGTCGCAGCCCCCATTATCCCCGCTTCAGAGATGGGCGTGTCGCGGACGCGTTCTTCCCCAAATTCGTCCACCAGGCCGTAGGAGACGCCAAAAGCGCCGCCATACCTTCCCACGTCTTCGCCCATCAGGAAAACTGATTCGTCGCGAGCCATCTCCTGACGCAGGGCTTCCCTGATGGCTTCGGCATAGGTTATCTCTCTCATCTATGCGTAGACCCCTTCGAGTATCGTGTCCAACGCAGGCTCCGGGCTAGCCTGGGCGAATTCCAACGCTTCGTCGATGATCCTCTTGGCCGCTTCCTCTATCTCCGCGTCCTCCTCACGGTTGATTACGCCCTGGTCGACGAGGAGGTCCCGAAAGCGCCGGATGGGATCTTTGTTCTTCCAGGTCTTGACCTCTTCCTTGGTGCGATACAGCTCTTGGTCGCTCTTGGAGTGGCCTTTCCAGCGGTACGTCAGGCACTCCACAAGCGTCGGGCCATCGCCAGCCCTCGCCCTCGACACAGCCTCCGACGCGGCATCGTAGACCGCCAGCACATCATTTCCGTCTACCGTGACGCCTGGCATCCCGTAGCTAGCCGCTCGCTGGGCGATGTGTTCTATCTTGAGCGCCCTTGTTGTGGACATGGACATCCCATATTGGTTGTTCTCGCAGACGTAGACCACAGGGAGCGACCAGATGGCCGCCATGTTCAGGGCTTCGTGGAATGAGCCCTGGTTTGCTGCTCCATCACCGAAGAAGCCCATCACGATTTCGTCCGTTCGTCTCATCTGAAGGGTGAGTCCCACTCCCACCGCGAGGGGGATTCCTCCGCCCACTACGCCATTGGCCCCAAGGTTTCTTCCCTCCATGTCAGCGATGTGCATGGAACCACCTCTGCCGCGGCAGTACCCTGTCTCTTTGCCCAGGAACTCGGCCAACATTAGGTTGAGATCTGCCCCTTTGGCTATGCAATGTCCGTGTCCTCGGTGCGTACTGAGGATGTAGTCGTGATGATCTAGAGCAGAGATGCTACCCACCGCTGAAGCCTCTTGGCCTACGGAGAGATGCATCGTCCCATGTACCAAACCGCGCGCAAAGAGGTCATCGACCATCTCCTCAAAGAAGCGGATCACGTACATCTTGCGTAGCATATCCACACAGAATTCTCGCTGCAGCTTCACGATGTCCTACCTCCATTGCCCATTCTAGCCTGTTATCGTAGCCAAGTCAATGATGGTACTCTTAGGCTATTGACATGAGCGCTCAACATGTATTAGAATTTAGGTGTGCATAATAGCGCTTAGTGTTTCTGAGGACTCGGTGCAGTACTGTCCAAATCCGACGACACATGCTGCACTGTTCAATCGTGCTGTGGGCATGGGAAGGCTTGCCTCACCTCAATTCACAGTGCGGAGTTGACTTCGGGTGCAAGGGGACATATAATGAAAACTCGCTCGCATGGGGCATTTCATTTGGCTACCGCTGTCAAGAGGTAGACAGCGAACTGTGTGGGAGGGTCCTTTCAACTCACGCGTGTTGGAAGAGATGGTCCGTGACGGCCTGCCGGAGGGCGCAGAATGGCTCTGAAAGGGAACCTGAGAGATTTCAATGTCACGCAGTTGTTCAATCTGATCAATCTTGCTCGCAAGACCGGAGCTTTGACCGTTGAGGGGAAGGGCAGCAGGGCCGAGATATGCTTCAAGGAAGGGAAGCTGGTACATGCCTCCATGGATGGGCAAGGCGCAGGGTTGGTCGGAATGTTACAGAAGTCCGGCAAGATCAGTGAGGAGCAGGCGCGTGTCATTCGATCCCGATCAAAGACGAACGCTGACAAGGAGTTGGGCCTGCTGTTGATCAACGCTGGCTATGTGACGCAGGATGATATAGTCCAGAGCGTTCGGTCCCACACCTTGGATGTGGTGTACCGCATGTTCAACCTGACTGACGGATCTTTCGTCTTCGAGCCGAATAGGCTGCCTGCTGAGGGCACGATCACCGTTCCCACCAAGCTTGAGAACATCATCATGGAGGGCAGCCGGAGGGTCCAGGAATCTGAGATGTTGCAGAACGAGCTGCCCGATCTGGACATGGCCTTGAAGTTCACAGAGCGGCCGTCTGCCAAGCTTCACGACATCAACCTCAGCGTCGAAGAGTGGAGGGTGATCTCCTTCATTAATCCTCGCAACGCCATAAAGCAGATATCTCAGGCGAACTCGATGAGCGACTTTCAGATACGCAAGATCGTGTATGGGCTCCTCTCGGCTGGCTTGGTCGAGTTGGTGATGCCTGAGGGACCCGAGAGAGTTCCGGCCGGGTCGAGGGCGGTGAGCGCGCCACCACCTGTGAAGAGAAGCCTGATCCTTCGTCTGATAGACAGGGTGCGAAGGATGTAGATCGACCAGCGGTCTGTGTTGAGGTCGTACCGCATCATGCTAGAGGCAAGCTAGTGGCATGCAGACTGTCAAAGTCGTCGTTACAGGTCCTTTCAATGCAGGGAAGACCGAGTTCATCAGCAGCATTAGTGAGATAGATGTAGTATCAACTGACCAGAAGATCACCGATGGTTCACGGGTGGTGAAAGGACAGACGACGGTGGCCATGGACTATGGCCGCATCACCGTGGACAAGGATCTGATCCTCTATTTGTTCGGTACGCCGGGCCAGAAGCGGTTCGATTTCATGTGGGACATACTCGCTGAAGGTATGCTAGGATTTGTGGTACTCGTTGACAGTGCACGTCCAGAGACCTTCCGTGAGGCCAAGATGATCCTGGACCGCTTCCGCAGATACTCTCCCACCCCCTACGTGATCGCGGCCAACAAGCAGGATCATGAAGATGCGTGGCCTACCGATGACTTGAAGATCGCCTTGAGGGTTGCCTCGGATGCAAAGGTTCTGGCCTGCGTGGCGACGGACAGGGAAAGCGTCAAGACGGTACTGTTGGAGCTGTTATACGCCATATTGGATTCCATGGAAGAGGAGTAGAACCCAGCAGGCAGTCTTGGGATCCCTCGGAGCACAGTCCGCAGCTGGTCAGATCATGGCTGATTGGGGATCGGTCCGTGAAGCCTCAAGTGGAGGATTCCTGGTTGCCTAGGGAGGAGCGCTGATGGCGAAACCGAGGACGGAACAGATGGTGGAGCGCTTGAGGGATCTGCAAGTAAGCACACCGGACATTGAAGCCTCGGCGGTGGTTAGCCTGGACGGCTTGATCATGGCTTCCTCCCTACCGCCAGGGGTGGAGGAGGACCGGGTTTCGGCCATGTCAGCGGCCATGCTCTCCCTTGGGGAGCGGATTGCGGGGGAGTTGGGACGGGGAGTACTGCAACAGGTCTACATCAGGGGAGAGAATGGGTACGTCCTACTTCGGGCTGTAGGTGAAGAGGCGGTCCTTACGGTACTGGCTCGTAGCACAGCGAGGTTGGGTCTGTTGCTGCTTGACATGAAGCGTGCGGCGCAGGACTTGGCCAAGATAGTCTGATGGTTCCGTAGGTCGTCGAGGCCGGATGGTCCAGGGAGAGTTGTTCGACATCTAGCATTGAGCCACACGGTGGGCGAAGTTCTAAGAAAGGCAGATCTGGCCGAAGATCTGCATGTGGGAGGTTTTGCCTGACAACGGAATCGGAAGTGGAACGGAGACTGTATCCCAACAAGCTGGCACGGATGTATCTGGCGGCTATCGAGGATGTGATGGGTAGCAATGGGGTTGCTGCCATCCTTCGGCTGGCCAAGCTGGGAGATCTGGTTGGCAACTATCCGCCAGACAACTTCGATTGCGAGTTCAGCTTTGAAGATTTCGCGGGGGTCAATCAGGCCATCCAGGAGATGTATGGGGCCCATGGGGCCAGGGGGTTGTGCTTGCGCGCAGGCAGGACCACGCTGAGACGCGCCATCACGGACGGCGGACTGATGGCAGATCTGCCGGGGCCGGCGTTCAGACTGCTGCCCGTGTGGGCGAGAGTCAAGGTTGGGTTGGCCACTCTGGCGGAAACCCTCGCCAGGTTGAGTGACCAAGTGTCCCATGTTGAGGAGGATGGGGAGAAACTTGCCTTTGTGGTTGAGGAGTGTCCTGAATGCTGGGCGAGAAGCTCGGATGGCCCCATCTGCTTTGGGAACACTGGGATGTTGCAAGAAGCGGTGCACTGGCTGAGCGAGGGGGAAGAGTTCAGCGTGATCGAGACAGAGTGCATGGCGAGGGGTGACTACGCCTGTACCTTCGTGATCAGTAGAGAGCTTGCAGAACACGCCGCGGAGGATCTAGACGCCGTCCAGCCGGGGGATGATCCCGCTCGTGGGTGACGGCAGGCAGGGAGAGGCGATGTGCACAAGATTGCAGACTCTCCTAGATTACTGTCGTCAACAGACGAGATGGAGGGGCTTCGCCTGTGCGAAGTCCTTGGTACGGCTGAATCAGCGGAGTGTCGATGGGAAGCCATCGTCGGTGGGTTCTCCGCTTTGTAAGTGAGGTGATTTACCGTATAATATAGTTGAGAGCTGAATAGAAGCGTCCAGGGGAGCTTGGTGAGCCAGGCTGAGAGGAGGGCCCGTAATGTCCTCGACCCCATGAACCTGATCCGGGTAATGCCAGCGTAGGGATGGCACACTAGTCGTGTATGTGGGCCGCTGCCCTGCTGGGCAGCGGTTTGTTGTTGGAGGAACTGTGCGTGCTGTGATCGTGGCCAACGGGCCGATGCCAAAGCCTCCCTTCCCTCGGCTTGTCGTTGGGGAAAAAGACTTGGTGGTTTGTGTTGATGGTGGTGCGAAGAACGCCCTAGCCCTGGGGCTAAAGCCTCGACTCGTGATGGGCGACATGGATTCCATGGAGGCTGTGCTGCGAGAACATCTGCAAGAAGAGGGTTGCGAGTTCTCTGAGCACCCTTCTCGCAAGGACGAGACGGACTCGGAGCTGGCTGTGAGATACGTCCTGTCGCAGGGGGCAAGTGAGCTCATTCTTCTCGCCGCGCTTGGCGGTCGAATAGACCACACCTTGGCCAATGTCATGCTCTTGGCCATACCGGAGCTGGAGGGAGTGAAGGCGAGACTGCTTGACGGGAACCAGGAGGTTCTTCTGTGCAGGGGTGAGATCCAAATCGAGGGCCAGCCAGGCGACACGGTTTCTTTGCTTCCTCTTTCGGGCGATGTTACGGGCGTTTGCACCAAGGGGCTGGAGTACCCTCTTCGCCACGGGACTCTCAAGTTCGGTGCAGCACGAGGTGTGAGCAATGTGCTCATCGCGCCGCAAGCGCGGGTGTGTGTGGGGAGCGGACTTCTGTTGGTGGTCCATCTTCACCAACAATATCATCCAGCGGAAGACAGCGATGGAGGTTGGAGTGGCAGACATAACGGTGAGCTTCGAGGTGATCCCGCTCTGTGATGATCCCTATCCTGCAGTGGACAGGGCCATAGAGGTGGTGGAGCGGTCGGGAGTCAAGTATGAGGTGGGACCTCACGAAACCACGATGGAAGGCGAGCTGGATGAGCTTGTGGAGATCGTCAAGGCGGGCCACCGTGCCGGCTTCCAAGCTGGGGTCGAGCGAGTGATCACCTTCGTCAAGATTGTGGATGCAGTGGGGGGCACGACCATTGCTGAAAAAGTTGCCAAGTACAGAGAGCCATGACCGCTGAAGGGAATCCAGAAGCACTGGCCCAGAGTGGTGACGCTCCGCCTACTCCTCTCATGAGAGCGCCTTTGAGGGATCGCACCCTGGATTTCCTGCAGCAATACGCACCTCCGCTGGTGCTCATCCTCTCGGTGTTCATCATGTGGCAGGTGGGAACCTGGTTGACGCAGGTTCCGAAATGGCTGCTGCCTTCCCCCTGGCAGATCATTGTGGCCGGCGCTGACGCAGCCGACTTGCTGGGTCTACACACTTGGCAGACGCTGAAGGAGACCTGGTTGGGCCTAGGGCTGTCCTTGGTGGTTGGTCTGAGCCTCGCTCTGGTGATAGATTTCTCCGCAGTACTGCGGCGCGCGCTCTATCCTCTGCTGGTGACTTCCCAGACAGTGCCCATCTTGGCACTTGCTCCTCTGCTGATCATATGGTTTGGCTACGGTATGTTGCCCAAGGTCATTGTGGTGGCCTTGGTGTGCTTTTTCCCCATCGTCGTGAGCACCACCGATGGCTTGCGCGTCGCCGATCCCGACCTGATAGCTTTGCTGAGGGCTATGGGCGCGAACCGGCGTCAGATCTTCTTGAAAGTCCGCCTCCCCGGGGCACTGCCCGCTTTCTTCTCCGGTCTGAAAATCGCGATCACCTACAGCGTCGTGGGGGCTGTCATCGGCGAGTGGGTGGGCGCCAGCCGGGGGTTGGGTATCTTCATGATCCGTTCTTCGAAGAACTTTCTGACAGATCGCGTGTTCGCCGCCATTGCTGTAACCTCGCTCCTGAGTATCGTGATGTTCGCCTTGGTCGTGATTCTGGAGCGTTCCTTGCTTCCCTGGTACTACGCTCGCAGGGAAGAGGTGTGGGAGGAGGTGTGAGCTCTTGACACTGTGGAAACGGATTCTCATGATTCTGCAAGTTGAAGGAGGAAGCGAATGTCAAGACGGAGCTTGAGTAAGATAACGCTGCTCGTTGCACTGCTGCTGATGGCTGTCGGTTGCCAGGCGGGTCAGCCGACGGGCACAGTGGCTCCTACTTCGGTCGTGGTGATGCTAGATTGGTTTCCCAACACCAACCATACTGGCCTCTATGTGGCCCTGGACAACGGATGGTACACCGAGGAGGGGTTAGCAGTGGAGATCGTCGAGCCGGCCCAAGGCGGTACGCTGGTGCAGGTAGTGGCGGCGGGGCAGGCCGATTTCGGCATCAGCTATCAGGAGGAGGTCTCCCAGGCGCGTGCTGAAGGCGTGCCTGTCGTATCCATTTCGGCCATCATCCAGCACAACACCTCGGGGTTTGCGAGTCCCGAGGACAGAGGCATCACCCGTCCGAAGGATTTCGAGGGCAAGAAGTATGGCAGCTGGGGTTCACCCATCGAGAGGGCAGTACTGGACCTTTTGATGAGTTGTGATGGTGGCGACGTGAATGAGGTGGAATTCATCGACATAGGCTGGGCTGACTACTTCACGATTGTGGAGCGCGATGTGGACTTCGGCTGGATATACTACGGCTGGACTGGCATCGAGGCGGAACTGCGGGATATGGCTCTGGATGTGGTGATGCTGAACGATTGGAGTGATTGCGTGCCGGACTACTACACGCCGGTGATCATTACGAGCGAGGAGAACGTCGCCAGCAATCCGGAGTTGGTGCGCAGCTTCATGGCCGCGACTGTCCGCGGATATGAATTCGCCATCGAGAACCCTGGCCAGGCAGGTGACATCTTGCTGACGTACGCTCCTGAGAGCAACCCGGACTTGGTGCGTGCCAGCCAGGAGTGGCTCAGCCCTCGCTATCAAGCAGACGCGGCGAGATGGGGCGAACAGAAACTGGAGATATGGCAGCGCTACGCTGACTGGATGGCCGATCGCGACGTGTTGCCACGGCACATTGACGCCGAGGAAGCCTTCACCAATGAGTTCTTACCCTAGGGCTGTCAGTGAGCTAGAACTGCGCCAGGTGCACAAGGCCTTCCGCGTGGATGGGAAGATGGTGACCGCGTTGGCCGGGGTGGACGTGGTAGCTCGGAAGGGCGAGTTCGTGGTGCTCATCGGTCCCAGTGGCTGCGGCAAGAGTACTGTGCTGAACATCATCTGCGGCTTGATGCAGCCTGACTCAGGGGAGGTGCTGCTGGACGGTGAGCCTGTGCAGCACCGCACCGGATTGGTGGGATACATGTTGCAGAAGGATCTGCTACTGCCCTGGCGAAAGATTCTCGACAATGTCATTCTAGGGCCAGAGATCAGCGGCCGAGACCGTGATGGAGCGCGGCAGGAGGCGGTGCGACTCCTGCCGCTCTTTGGCCTGGAGGGGTTCGAAGACAGTTATCCAGCGACCTTATCCGGTGGGATGAGGCAGCGAGCTGCCCTACTGCGCACGTTTCTCTGCCGGCGAAATGCGATGCTCCTTGATGAACCCTTCGGTGCCCTGGATGCCTTTACGAGACGTGGGCTGCAACAGTGGTTGCTGGAGGTTTGGGAGCGCTTCCGCCAGACTATCCTGTTCGTCACCCACGATGTGGACGAAGCGATCTACCTCGCCGATCGTGTCTACATCATGACCGCGCGACCCGGCAGAATCAAGGTCGAACTGGATGTCAGCTTGCCGCGCCCGCGCCAACGGGAGATGATCACCTGCAGTGAGTTTGCCGCCGTGAAAGCGGAACTACTGGCTTCGTTAGAGGCAGACTAGACAGCTCCCGATTGGCGGGCACAGCTTCCCTGTCTTTGGCTGGGAGACCCATGGTGCCAAGTTTGGTTTGTGGCCGATCACTTATGAAGAGAGGGGCCACGGGGAGCAGAGTGTCACGTGGCGATTCCACCGAAGGATCGGCGTTTCTATGGTCCCGGTACGCGCGGTTTGTGATTTTGCCGGTGCCCTCGGTCGAGAAACGGCCACGCTGGCAACAGTGGTCCTAAGAGGGTGTCGAAAAGCGCTTCTCGCTGCCGCTGGGTTTGCTTGTCCTGAGCCTGCCGAAGGGTAATCCAGAGGCCGGCGGCACTGCAAATCCCGCCGCAGCATAGGGCTCGTGGCCTTTTCCACACCCTCCACAGAGGAACGATTTGACACAGAAGATGGGTTGTGGTATCATAATTCTTAGCAAGTACTAGGAATTGCACTATGAGACTTTCAGCCAAGGAGCAGTACGGTCTCAGGGCCATGATAGAGCTAGGTAGTCGCTACGGCGAAGGACCTGTCTCGTTGAGCGACGTGGCACAGGTGCAGGGAATTTCCTTTCCCTATTTGGAGCAGATAGTGCCTCTACTGAGAGAAGCGGATCTGATAGAGAGCACTCGAGGTGCCCACGGTGGGTACG
>JAUWLF010000090.1 GCA_030613785.1 Chloroflexota bacterium
AGACGGAGGACGTCTACGAGACCTTATTTGCACCTACTGAGAGCCAGAAAGGAGAGGGCGCCATGGTAACATTATCATTTGAAAGAATGGCTTCCCTTCGGTAACATTCTTATTTGACTGGACACGGAGGCCATCTTTGAGCACCCACCTTACCATGGCGACACCGTGATAGAATATGCGGTGACCGGAATTGAGAACGACATAAGCGAGGTGTGGCTAGAGGGCAGGTACGCGATACTGGAAAGGTTCGATGAATACGACGGTCAACTGGGCGAGCCAACGCACTTCCAGCCGAATACGGACAACAGAGTGAGGTTTGAAGTACACACCGACGGCGAAGCAGTGTGGGACCATGAGATAGATGACTTTCGCTGGTTTCCCGTGCAGTTGGGTCCATTCCACCCGCGAGGAGGACGCCTCACGGTTGAGTTCAGGACAGATGCGCTCGGCGAGACATCATGCAACTGGGCCGCTTGGGCAGACCTGAAGCTTGTGGAATGCATGTAGGGCAGCCCCTGGAGACCGTCTTGGGCGCAGGGGGCTCCTGGGCTGGACCGTCTGTTGACGAGCAAGCGCCAGACGAAGTCCCGCCACTTGCAGTCCCTCTCCCTGGGCTGCCGGCACCGCATTCACGCCAATCACGGCCGAGCGAGCTGTCTCACAACACGATTTGCTGCGGCCGTCCAACTTTGTTACAGTGTACACCGACGGTCTGATGACGCTGCCCTGCAAGATCCAGTTACTGCGTGGGGAAGGAGTTCCACCATGACCGGAGACGATAGATGGGTGCTTCCCATTGTTGTAGCCATTCTTGCTATTTGGTACCCGTGCCTCATCGGTCTTTACCATATTTGCACTGATCTATACACCAGGGAGAAGCTGAGTGCTCGGCCGTGGAAAGCGCTGACGGCAGTGTTCGTTGTTGCTCTAGCGGGGCCTATAGCCGGTGCCTTTGTCCTCTTCCTGTACTTGCAGCGCGTGTTCACTGGTGTGGTCTCGGTGCTCATGATGTGCGCGTTCGCATGCGTGCTATACTGGCAACGGGGAAGAGTAGCAACTATATGGCGATATGTCTGGCCCGTCTTGATCGTCCTGCTGACGCTTGGTCCACTTATCGTCGCAGCGATCCATACCAGGGAGGCCGTGGTCGGCCTGCTTGCCGTCATACCCCCGCTCTTCGCCAGCTACCTGCTGCGGCGGGACCTCAGCCAGCTCGCCAGTGCAGCAACCACATTCCTCGCGGCTGCAGCGGGTGCGATACGGCGCCGAATGAAGTTCCGCCGGTGGCAGTACGACTTCATTGAACACCTCCAGGACGAGACCACAGAGATGCTTATGCACGGGGGATCAGTCGTAGAGAGGATCCGCAACGCTAAGTCCGGCGGCGTACTGGCAGACGCCATACTTGAACACCCCCCTGCGCAGAACGACACGATAATTCGGTATTTGATAACTGTGGATCAAGCGGTAGACATGTTGAGGCTAGAGGGCAGCTACGGCATACTTGAGCAATATGAGGACGAAGAGGGCAATCTCCAAGTGTCCAGCTTCCCCAGCAACACCGGAAACCAGGTCAATTTCGAAATCTGGGCCAACCAACGAATGATATTCCAGGATGACAAGGAGGCCTTTGGATGGTCATTCATCCACCACGAGCAGACACTCAGGCCGGTCGAGGGCAGGCTAACGATCGAGTTTAGGACCAATGCAATGGGCAACCCCGGGTGGAACTGGGCAGCCTGGGGAGCGCCTAGGCTGGTCGAATGGAGTTAGCGCGCGATGTGAAGGCTCTCGTGCCCCCTCCACCTTCGCTGAACCCGACGGTGTGGCTGTTTCTAGTCCTGACCTGCACAGCTTGTCTCCAGCTCAACATCACCTCTTCTGCGACACGTCCTGTCCCCTCTGCAGCACCAACCGCACCACCTTCACCCACACGCACGCCGCTCCCTCCTGTCTCCCCCGAGGAAGCCAGAGCGGAAGAACTCCTGGCCAGCATGACGACCGACGAAAAGGTAGGTCAGCTGTTCGTAGTCTACTTCACTGACCCTCATTTCTCACCAGCCCTGGAGGAGATGATCACCCAGTACCATATCGGAGGGATCATCATCTTCGGACGCAACGTCACGACCCTGTCAAACCTAGCGGAACTGATCAATGAGGCCCAAAGCGCAGCCGTGACCACCGAGCCAGAGATCCCCCTGTTTGTAGCCACCGACCAGGAGGGCTGGCCCATTCTGCGACTGTGGCAGGGCGCCACGGTTTTCCCCAGCAGCATGGCCATCGGCGCGACGGGCTCCGTGACGGACGCGCAACTCGTGGCCACGGTCATGGCCGCCGAGTTGAGGGCTGTGGGGATCAACATGAATCTGGCTCCGGTGCTGGACGTCAACACAAACCCGGCCAATCCCATCATCGGCATCCGCTCCTTCGGTTCCTCTCCGGAACTGGTCTCGCGCCTGGGGACGGCGATGATCGAGGCTTACCAGGCGCAAGGGAGCATTGCCACGGCCAAGCATTTTCCAGGGCATGGCGACACAAGCCTTGACTCCCATCAGTCCCTGCCCACCATTCTGCACGATCTGGCGCGCCTCGAGGCGGTGGAGTTGGTGCCCTTCAGGGCAGCGATCTCAGCCGGTGTGGATTGCATCATGACCGCGCATATCAGTGTGCCGGCCTTGGATCCTACCCCCCACCGGCCAGCGAGCCTCTCTCCCCCTATACTCCAGGGTTTGCTGAGAGAGAAGATGGGCTTCGAGGGCCTCATCGCCACTGACTCTGTTGGCATGAGGGCCATCACCGATCAGTACGATGTGGCCACCGCAGCCGTTCTCGCTTTCCAGGCCGGGGCAGACCTGTTGATGTTTGGCGATGACCCTGGTCATGACCCCTCGGAGCAAAGAGTGGCCTACCAAAGGGTACTCGAACTCGTGGAGCAGGGTGCGGTCCCCATGAGCAGGCTCGACGACTCTGTCCGGCGCATTCTGCTGTTGAAGGCTAGACGCGGCACCCTCGATTGGCAACCAGTGGTTGTCGATCGGATCGTTGAGCAGGTGGGCACCGCCCAGCACCTGGCCGCAGCTCAGCAGGTGGCCTTGGACTCCATCACCCTGGTCAAAGACGAAGACGGTTTACTGCCCCTGGACCCCCAATCCTCTATACTGGTGGTATGTCCACCAGGCGGGAGGGAACTAAGGGAGGCGATACAGAGACATGGCTCAGACATTGCTGTGCTGGAGGTTAGCAGCAGGCCGTCTGCCGCAGAGGTCGAACAAGTCGTGGCACGGGCGCAGGGCGCAGACGTGGTGGTGCTGGGCACTTCGAACGTCCAAAGGTATCCCGAACAAGCTCCACTGGTGGAGGCGCTGCGCGACTATCCTCTCATCACCGTGGCCTTGGACTCGCCTTACGATCTTCTGAGCTATCCCCAGGTTTCGACTTATCTGGTGACTTATGGTCGCGCTCCGGTTTCTCTAGAGGCCTTGGCGGAAGTGCTCTTCGGCCTACAGGCCCCCAGGGGGCGTCTGCCGGTGGAGCTACCGCCACAGAGGTGACTCGCCAGGCCAGCCTCTCTGGCAATTCGCGCAGGGTTTGGCTTTGAGGTTGCCCTAACCTGGAATGACATCTTGAAAAGGGGTATTGACACCATGCATCGCTTGTCGCAAGCCCAACGATGTTGGAACGAGATCTACTGGGAGACCAGAGGGAAGCTCGTGCGGATGTGGGTTCGCCTGGATGGCAGGAGCCGCGGCTGGCTCGGCGTCTTCGAGCGGTCCCACAAAAGCTTCCTCAAGCACCAGGGTAACGCCAACGCTGCTGCCGTCGCCTACTACACGCTATTCTCGGTATTCCCTCTCACCCTGCTTCTCATTGCCCTGGGAAGCTTCTTCCTCGACCCGCAGCAGGCGCAAGAGGCCGCATTGGCCGCGGTTGGCGCCATCCTGCCTGGCGCCGTGGACCTCGTGCAGACAAACATCCAGCAGGTCTTGGAGTCGAGAGGCACGGCTGGCGTGATCGGTATCGTGGGATTCATCTGGGCCGCCTCGGGCGTCTTCGGTAGCCTCAGTCGAGCCATAAACCAGGCCTGGGATGTTGACCATCCCCGATCCCCTTGGGCGGAGAGGGCTCTGGCCGCCGGCATGGTGATGCTCATCGCCTTACTCTTCGGCCTCTCCCTGCTCTCCACCGCGGCCTTCGAACTGGTGACCCGTCTATCCAGCGTCCTTCTGGGCGAGTCGCAGGTCTCACCTGGCGCAACCGTGAACCTGCTGAGCAGGCTTCTGCCCTACCTCTTCACGGCGCTGCTATTCTCGATCCTGTATGGGATCCTGCCACACGCACGCGTCGCATGGGCCGAGGTCTTGCCCGCTGCACTGATGGCTGGCTTCACCTGGGAGGTCGCCAAGATCGGCTTTGCTTTCTACCTCAGCACTTTCGCCATCTACAATCTCGTGTATGGGTCGTTGGGGGCCGTCATCGGCTTGTTGGTCTGGTCCTATCTCGGCGCTGTCATCATCCTGCTAGGGGCAGAGTTCTCGGTCCAGTATGCGAGACGGAGACGCAGGAAGTCCAGTGGGATCAGACCATGAGCATCACTACGGCGGAGAGATGAACTGAGAGGACTCCTCCCCTCAGGGAAGAAGGTAAATCTTGTTCATCGCGATCAAGAACAGGCAGCCGAGCACGACGACGTCCAGGTAGAACAAGAAGGCCAGTACCATCCAATGCTGAATACCTATTTCCTCCTCCATGACAGTCGTCCTCCTCTCCCTGTGCTTGGCTTGTCGAAGGGGCTGTCCTGAGCCCGCCGATCGGCGTGACGACCTACGAGCTCGCACGCATGGCCAGCCCGGCATGTCACTACACCCCCATTATAGCAGAACCGAAGACTGAAAGCAATCCACGCCAACCTCCGCACTCTGTGCTATAATACCTCACGATGGCAACCCCGTACCCGGCAGCTGCCGCTCCCGGTCATGACCTTGCGGAAAGGCTGGCCACAGGACCCGACTTCGCTATTAGACCTGACCAGGAATTCCGCTCAAGGCGTATGGTGACACACCTCCTGATTCGAGTCCATCGGTTGGAGATGGTATCATGGACAACGGAGACATAGCCCAGGTTTTCTTCGACATAGCCGACATGCTGGAAATCAAGGGTGACGACTGGTACCGTGTCCGAGCCTATCGGCGCGCCGCCGACGCTATGGCCCACTATCCTGAGGAGCTCACCACCCTATGGGAGGAAGACCGGCTGGAGGAAATACCTGGCGTGGGCAAGGCCATCGCCGGCAAGGTTGACGAGATACTGCACACCGGACGATTGGAGTTCTACGAACGTCTGAAGAGCGAGATACCCGATGGCGTGGTGTCGCTACTGGGTATTCCTGGCGTGGGCCCCAAGACCGTCCACCGTCTGTACATGGAGTTGGGTCTGGTCAGTATCCCCGACGTGGAGGCCGCTGCCCGCCAGCACAAGCTGCGCCATCTCAAGGGGCTGGGACCCAAGTCAGAGCAGCGCATCTTGCAGGGGATAGAGATGCTTCATCGTATCTCTGGGCGGCATCTCCTGGCCACGGCACTACCAGTGGCCGAGGAGATAGTGGAAGCCCTGCGCGAATGCCCTGCCGCCAAAGGCGTCACTCCTGCCGGCAGCCTCCGCCGTTGCGCACCCACGGTGGGCGACATAGACATCCTGGCCGCCTCGGCCAGCCCTCAGGAGGTGATTGATCACTTCGTTTCGCTGGCCCAAGTCTATGAGGTACGGTCCCAGGGTGACACCAAAGCTACGGTCATCCTCGACCGGGGACTCCAGGTGGACCTGATGGTGCTGGAGGAGGGCCACTATGGGTCACTGCTGCAACATTTCACCGGCTCCAAGGACCACAACGCGGCCCTGCGAGGCCTGGCTCGAAGGCAAGGCCTCAGCCTCAGCGAATACGGCTTCCAGCACGAGGATGGCTCAGTCACCCCATGTGCCACCGAGGAGGAGGTCTACAGCACGCTGGGGCTGGACTGGATCCCGCCTGAGCTGCGGGAGGCTAGAGGAGAGCTGGAAGCGGCCCGAGAAGGACGGCTTCCCAGTCTCATCACGGAAAGAGACATCAGAGGAGATCTCCACGCGCACTCCATCTACAGCGATGGGGCCGACACCATTGAGGAGATGGCCCGTGCGGCCATGGCTCACGGCTATGAGTACATCGTCATCACCGACCACAGCCAGGGATTGGGTGTGGCAGGAGGCCTCGCCCCAGAGGAGTTAGCCCGCCAAAGGCAAGAGATCTCGGCGGCCAATGAGAAGCTGGCCCCCTTCCGAGTGCTGGCGGGAACCGAACTCGAGATCAGAACCGATGGCGCTCTGGACTACCCCGACGAGGTCTTGGCTGCGCTGGACGTGGTCGTGGCCGCCGTACACCTTGGCCTCCATCAAGATGAGGAGAAGATGACAGGTCGCATTGTGGCTGCCATGCGCAACCCTCACGTGGACATCATCGCCCATCCCACGGGCAGATTGCTGGGACAGCGGGAGGGGGTTGCGCTGGACTTCGAGGCCGTGGTGAGCGAGGCAGCCAGGACAGGGACCATGCTGGAGATCAACGCCCAGCCAAGCCGGCTGGACCTCGGTGGGGAGCTAGCTCGGAGGGCGATAGAGCAAGGAGTGATGCTGGCCCTCGGCAGCGATGCCCACCACGCCGAAGGGCTGGGGGTGATGAGATTCGGGGTGGTCACCGCTCGCCGCGGCTGGGCCGAGCCGGCCAACGTCGTCAACACGCTCTCCTGCGAGGAGTTGCTGGCCAAACTGAAAGGCGGGAAAGGCTAAGCCCTCCCCACCTAATGAAGTCTCAATCTATGACAGACTAGATCCCACTACAGAGGAAACGAGGAACTGTCATTCTGAGCCGGAGCGTAGCGCAGGCGAAGAATCTCGCTGTTCACGCAGAGCAACGCCTCTCCGTCAAAAATCAGATGCTTCATCGCTTCGCTCCTCAGAATGACAGGTCGCCAGAATCGGCGTATCGCAGTACAGGTCAGCGATCTGGAGAAGTCACCTACACTTTCCGGCCGCGCCAGCGCACGCCAGCGTAGCCCGCCAGTGCCGTCAGACCGCCGCCCAAGAGCACCAGCGTCGCCGGCTCCGCCACGAACTCGGGCAAGTCGCAGTCCTCCGCGAACAAGAAAGAACCACTGGCCGAGCCGGATTCGCCACTGATGTCCAAAGTCCACCGTCCATAGTCGGCAGGTTGCCACTCGGGGTGTATCCACCAGTAGTTGTCCTCGAACTGGACAGATGCTTCGTCCCCAACGTCCCAAGGGTTCTCGCACAGGAGAATCACCTGAAGCTCGAACCTGCCTCGGTCATCCGCGGAAAAGAAACCGAACGTCCCGAAAGGACCTGCAGGACCAGGACCGGTCAGGATCAGGTTCAGTCTCTCGAAATGGCCCCAGCCCCTGCTGGTGACCCAGGCAGTATAGTCCGGGCAGGGTCCAAGTCCGGGCAGAGGACAGCACTCTATACAGTCAGGCTGGATATTGAGAGTCAGCTGCGCCAGAGCAACGCCGCTCGTCAACAGCAGCAGAATGGCAGCCAGGCTTATGCTCCTCAAGTAGGGACTCTTCACTTGGTGTCCTCCTTGATACCTACGCTTCTCGGTCCACCCCTCCAAGCCGATTGAATCGATGGTCGCAGCAGATACCCGCGGCAACCCCCTCTGCTGACGGGAGTCATCGCCACATCCGAAGCCGGCAAAGGCACCACGCACTTCGCCGCGCATCTTCCGAGCTCCCCGAGGGCGGGGGTCTTCGTAGAGATTCCGGACCGCCTGGATCACCCGATCCCTCACCCTGTCGCGAAGACCAGCAACTTCTCGCTCGACCCTGCGGGAGGCGGTCTCAACTCGGTACACGCCCTCAGTCCAACTCAGCGACGACGTCTTCGAGATCCCGGCCTTCGCCGCGAGCGTAGGCCTCTCTTTCCTCAAGAAGCCTTCGGCCCAGCGCCGTGTCCAGCTCGTCCTCGCGATCCTCCAGGAGATCCATCATAGCGTTGTACCGCTCGATGGGGACGAGGACTGCCTCAGCCTTGCTATAGCGCGTGATGAACACAGGTTCCCCCGTCTCTGAAATCCTGTTCAAGACCGAGGCGATCTTGTCTCGCACTTCGCTTGTAGGCAGAATAGTCACAGCCATATGTATCACCTCTTTCGTACAACAGATATGATACGTCATTCCAGAGTGTCTGTCAAACTCGTGTCGTGGCCTACCAAAGAACGGCCAGAGGCTCACGCGACGACGTTCCGCATGGTTGTGACTTCACATGCTTGGGGAACGACCTGCAATCAAGGATCTGTTCAGTCCAGATCTCATCCGTCCGCATGACCATGCTCAGGCGGCGCCAGGTTGCCAAAGGCGTTGATCACCACCTCGCTGAGCGCGGGATGTATGACCTGGGAGTCAGCCATTGGCATATAGTCCTGGGCACCAGCGTTCATCAAGTATACCACCTGCTGAACCAGGATCGCCGCGTGAGAGCCCACAATGTGGCAACCCAGGATCCTCCTGGTCCCCTGCTCCACGATCACCTTCACCAGGCCATCCTCCTCGCCCATGGCATACCCCTTCGTGACGTCCATGTACCTGGCCCTGCCCACGAGTATCTCGTGTCCTGCCGCCTTGGCCTCTCCCTCCGTCATCCCTACGCCGCCGACCTGCGGGTAGCCAAACACCGCATGGGGAACGGCATGGTAGTCAACCGGGTGTTGGTGATCGGTGAAGGCGTTCGTCCACACCACGTCGGCCTCGTAGTTGGCGGTATGCCTGAACATGTGCTTCCCCAGAGCATCCCCCAGGGCCCAGATGCCAGACTTGTTCGTCTCCAGGTATTCATTCACCTTGATCCAACCATGCCTGTCGGTCTCCACGCCTGTCATCTCAGGCTTGAGTAGGTCAGAATTCGACCGCACCCCAGCCGCCAGCATGACCTCATCAGCCGTGAACTCGTAGGTGCTGTCGTCGTCACCGCTCAATGCTGTGACGACCTTCTGATCGCCGTTCCTGGCAACCTTCACCACCTTATGATTGGTGTGGATCTCGGCATACTTGGAGAAGCGCCGCTCCACTATCTCCGATATCTCCGGATCCTCCGGGAGCAGAAGCCGGGGCATCATCTCCAAGAGGGTCACCCTGGTTCCGAGGGCCGAGAAGAAGTGTCCATACTCACAGGCTATGAAGCCTCCGCCGATGACAATCAGACTCTCGGGCAGCGCCTTCAGTGCGAGAACGGAGACATGGTCAATGTACGTGGTCTCTTGGAGACCCTCGATGGGCGGCACCAGGGCCCTTGCCCCAGAGGCGATCAGGATCTTGGGAGCGGTTATCGTCTGCTCGCCCACCTTCAACTCGTAGTCTCCGACGAACTCACCAATGTCGCGATACCACTCCAAGGCCTCGACCGCCGCAACACTCTGCTCCATCTGTACCCTGTCATCTTCGACGTAGGAGCGCATGCGCTCCATTATGAACGGGAAGTTCACCTTGGTTATGGTCCCCTCGACGCCGATTCCCTTGGCCTCGTTCAACTCCCGTATTGCTTCAGCGGGATAGAGGAGGATCTTGGACGGTATGCAGCCCGTGTTGAGGCATGTGCCGCCCATGAGGCCATGCTCAACCATGGCCACCTTCATCCCCGCTTGTAGCGCCTTCGAGGCCACGTTCATCCCGGCCCCCGAGCCTATGACGACAAGATCGTACTCTTCCACCGAATCACCTCCGTTTTTCTGTCACGCACCCCAGTTGTGCGCCACCAGTATGCTATGACTGTCCCTTGATGGCGAGCAGCGACGACGCCTATGTCAACCCTCGGACGCTATCCCACAGCCGAGAATGCCACGAGATGCTCCTAGACCTCTGCGATCTCCGCGCGTTCCGCGGTGAAGAACGGCCGGCAGACCGTGAGTGGCATATTGATCCCCGTCGTCGTGCTTACCGGCTATTCACCACCGTCTCAAGCTCCTGGAAAGCTGCGCCCCAGGCCCGTTCAAACCACTCCCGCGCTTCCTCCCATTCGGCGGAACTCCCCCAGCCAGAGTGGACCAGATGCACCTCCGTGCAGGGTGGTCCATGGTCGGCACAGGGTATGAAGAAGATCACAACATGAGTCAGTGGATCTGCGTCGTTCATGAAGTTCTGGTACTGGGTTGGTCCCTTCCACTCGAAACAGAGGAACCTGTCGTTCTCGACCTCCGTCACCTTGCAGCCCATGGTGCTGTTGATCTCTCTATCACCAGGGTCCCAGAAAAGCTCGTACTTGCCACCCACCACAGGCTCCACCTCCGCAAGGGGCGCCAGCCATGACTGCACGAGATGGTTGACCGTGAACATCTCGAATGCTCGGTGTGCATCGCATGGCAGATGCACTCGCTGATGGATGATCTTGTTCACTACGCCCTCCTGTCTCCTCGGCGCTAGTCACCTCCCCGGCTGAAACGCGGCACAAGGCGCCCCGTGCGCTCCATGTAGCTCCGGTACTCGTCACCGAACTGCTCAATCATCATCGCCTCTTCTTCATCAATCCGCGCGTACAACACAACTATGGCCACCATACTGCCCGCCGCAAAGAGCCAGTTGGCCGATACCAGACACAGAGCGGTCAAGAATATGAAGATCACTGAATACATGGGGTGCCTGACCCACCGATACGGCCCGCTGGTCACCAATGCATGCTCTTTC
This sequence comes from Chloroflexota bacterium, assembly GCA_030613785.1. Taxonomy (GTDB): domain Bacteria; phylum Chloroflexota; class Anaerolineae; order UBA7937; family B3-Chlor; genus JAUWLF01. The sequence continues at coordinate 10,722 of JAUWLF010000090.1, forward strand.
CTCAGTTGCACCTCGGTGGACCACTGCCTGCCCAGAGCGCGTTGCACCCAGACCAGAAAGGGCAAACTCAGCACTCCCAAGATCGCGCCACTCCAGCGCAACCACGACGGAACCGAAAGGATGAACCATCTCATCCACGTCGGTTTGACTGCGTAGATGACGAGGCTAGCGATCAAGAGAAGGAACACCATCAGCCGCAGCATCACGCTCCATGGACTCTCGCGCTTCGCAGTCTCCTTTCGCACAGCCACCCTATCACCCGCCAGGTGGACACTGGCTGCGTAGTAGGACCTGATAGAGAACAGACTAACCCACAGGCCCAGTAGGATGATTCTGAAGCAGTTCTCGCTACCCACGACTGCGGCTCCCGCATAATCTGGCGTCACCCTGACTCTCCTGAGCCCAGCGTTCACTCATCCGCCACGATGTGTGACTGGCTGACCGTCAAGAAGGGGCTCTTGATGTCTGCCAGCGACGGCGCCCGAGCCAGGTCAAGCGACGACCGAATCGCCCTCCTATTCAAGCGTGCAGGTGACCGAGTTCCAACCCGCCAGTCCACCCAGCACCACCGCCAGGTCCGTCCACCCCCCTCGCTGCAACAGGCTGGCCGCGATCATAGACCGCACATCGCTGCCACAGAAGATGTAGACGGTGCGGTCCCTGGGAACCTCGCCCAAGTGCCCAGGAAGCTGAGTGATGTGGATGTGTTGCGCATCGGGTATTCTGCCGGCCTTCTCCAGCTCCTCGTCGCTGCGCACATCGAGGATCGCGGTCTCTTCCCCTTCGTCCAGGAGATGGCACAACTGCTGCACTGTGACGGTTCGAATGGACTTGCTCTCCAACCCCGCGGTGTGCCAGGTCAGCATCCCACCCGAAAGGTATCCAGCCAGGTTGTCGTACCCCATCCTGATCAAATACCGCGTGGCCTGCACTGAGTTCTCGGTCTCACTCACCAGCAAGATGGGCTGGTCGTAGGGTAGAAACCATCCAGCGAAGGCGGGCAGCCTCTTGAGCCAGATGGACAGTGACTGGGGTACGTGTGCTGAGCCAAAGCTTAGCTCCATCCTCGTGTCGAGCACCATAGCCTGCTTCGCCTGCTCAGTGAACTCATCTGGCGACAGTGGCTTCGGCGCGGGCAAGGAGCCCAGCGGCGGTGCTCCCTCCAAGTTCCACTTCTCCATCCGCCGGAAGTATGGTGGCCGCTCCAACTCTCGCGCCACGTGGGCCACGAACTCCGTCTCAGCGGTGTACTGAAGCTTGGGATTGTGTCGCCGCTCCAGTCCAATCGTAGTCCACAGCCGCTCGGCGATGGCGGAGCCACAGAGGGATCCAGCACCGTGCGCCGGGCAGACGATGACCTCGTCGCCCAGCGGCAGCAGCTTGTTGAACACGGTATCGTATAACAGGCTCGCCATCTCTTCAGCTCGGTCCATGCCCAGAAAGTCCACGCGCCCCACGTCTCCCGCGAAGAGCGCATCGCCCGTGAAAACCACCCACGGTGCGCCAGCGTGGTCGTGCAGTAGATAGCTCATGCTGCCTGGAGTGTGTCCGGGCGAATGGATGGCCCGCAACATGAGGCGTCCCAGCTTCCACGTCTGGCCATCTTCCACCGACTCGCCATACTCATAATCCCACTGAGCGTCGGCGTGCCATACCTCAGCTCCACTACGCGCCGCGAGCTCCACCGAACCTATGACATAGTCCTCGTTACGATGGGTCTCAAGGATGTGCTTGATGCGCAAGCCTTCGCTGTATGCCTTCTCGATGTAGACCTCGCAGTCGCGCCGAGGGTCAATGACCACCGCCTCCCTCTGATCGCCGATCAGGTAGGAGTAGTGAGCCAAGCCCTCTGACTCGATCCGCTCGAAGAGCACGTATCACCTCCTTAACCACTGGCCTCACCCTCCGGGTGCAAGTGGGACGAGGATCAGGTTGACTAGCGCGGGCTCTTGCCCGTCACCGTGGCGTTATCCCGGTACAAACTCCACTCGGTGAAGGACCCCTCGTAGATCTTCACCTTCGGATAGCCCAGGTACCACTTGAAGAGAAGGAACTCGTTCGTCGCCTCGCGACCGGTACCACAGGAGCAGATGATGGTCTTGTCCAGGCTGACGCCCTTCGACTCCAGGATGGTCTGGATCTCATAGTCAGGCTTGAGCAGCCGCTTGTTGCCCTCATCCATGAGGCTGGCCCACGGCAGGTTGACCGCCCCTGGGATGTGCCCGGGTTTCATCCACGGGCCCTGCCCTTCGTAGACGCCAGCGGGCCGAGCATCCAATACGATCACATCCCCAAGATCCTTCACCGCCTTGAACTCCTCGTACCCAACGAAGTACTCGAAGCGGACCTCAGCGTTGAAATCGGTCTCCTCTACGTGGGGGAAGACTTGCGTGAGGGGCCTGCCCTCTTCCTTCCACTTGTCAATGCCGCCATCGAGAACGTAGACCTTGTCCTGCCCGAAGCGAGCCAGCGTGTAGGCCAGCATCGTCTGTTCCAAACCATCGCCCCAGCCCTTGAAGGGGCCAGTGCCTGTGTAGACCACGACGGGCACGTTGCGCTTCAAGCCGACACGGCGCAACAGCGGCTCCATAACCTCAAGAGGCACATACACGCCTGGCTTCCCCTCCAAGGGGACCCTCACCAACCCCTCGTTCATGTAGACCGCGCCGGGGACATGCTCCTGAATGTAGTCGTGGATGTTCGGCTGGCAATCCAGGATCATCAAAGCCTTGTCCTTCAGGTGCTCCTCCAACCACTCGGTCGAGACCCACCTGACGGTTCCCTGACCATACGGGTATTCCTTCTTCACGGGACATCTCCCCTCTTCAGTCCTCAGAGTATGCGTTGGTACGCACGAACGCACATATTGCAATTATACCCAATCCAACCATCAATATCAAGATTCCTCATCATCCAGCCAATCCGTGTCGTCCTGGTCGGGCTTGTTGATCTTGAACACGACCACCTTGAAATCCTTGTCTGACTGGTTCCACAGGCTGTGTCTGTCTCCCGCGCTGCAGATGAAAGCATCATCAGGCCTTGCCCGGTAGTCCCTTTCGTTGATACTTATCACAGCCTCGCCCTCGACGACGTAGAAGACCTCGGTTTGCTCTCTGTGGAAATGAAGTCGCTGCCTGGTCCTGGGCGGAATCGTCACCACCTGAAGGAGATGTCCAGGCTCTCGAAAGTCGTCGCTGGAGAAGATAATCCTCTTCGAGTAGTCCTTTTCCCGAATTGTCTCGCCTGAGTTCCATGGCTTGTATTTCATGACTGCACCCCGATTCGGTCGAAGTTCCACCTTGGTTTGCGACGGGCTTTCAGTCGCCACCGCACTAAGAACCCGACGCTACACAATCAAACATCCTCAAGGCACGTTCAACAACCGGCTTCTAGCCGGTTTGATTACATGTGCGGCTAGAATTCCGATCTCGCACTCTCTTCAGGCCCTGCAGCCGCACCGCCTCGCCGAGGGCAATGCTCGCTCAGTCCAAATCGTGCCTACAGACATACCAGTGGGGCTCAAGTCTGTCGACTAACGTGCCCATTGCTGAGCACCGGAGCGCATCTTCGTGATTGTCCGTTGAAATGAAGGCTAGTTGCGGTAGGTAGCTGTTCCCACTAATGAAATCAATGACGATTAACCCGGATTCACTGCCGCGCACAACCGCAAAATCATAGAAGGAAGTCGATGGAAGATGGTCGAAGCAGCGCCCATCACACTCTCTCACGGCCAATTCGGCCGATGCTATGAAGTCGTCACGATGCAGCCAGAATGTCACGGCTGGCCTGGACGGCAAGTTCCATCCCAAGAGAAACCCCACCACTACTATCAGCAACGGCAAGCAATCGCCGACAGACAGCTGCCTCCGGAACAACCTCATCGCCACGTGGGCCAGTGCTCCCAGGAAGACCACGATCAGGAAAGGTGCTGTCGCAACACCCAGGGAGCACCAGCAACAGACATCGCGCAGCAGCCAGTTGCCGCCAACCATGTGAAAGAGAAGCCAGGTTAGCGCCCAGGCCCCGGCCAGCACCGACAGAATACGGCTTGCCTTGTTCAGGGAAACGCGTTGCATGGGATGTCACGCTCCTCAGAGTTTCTTCATCTGGAGCTTCTCTAGACTGGCTGCCAAGTGACCGCTCACCGGATTCGCCGGGTTGAGCAGTACTTGGACCCTCCAGCACCGGCAGCTATCAACACGTCACTGGACAGGGCACTTGCTAATCTACCCAGCGACTGCAACAGTACCAATGCGGCTCGATCTTCCTGCACCAATACCATCCCCTCACACCGTAGCCGTGATCACGTGTGGCGAGGGGCGACGAAACGAAACGCAGCCGAGGCATGTAATCGAAGGTGGTACCGAAGCTGTCTATGACGAAGTCAATACTCTCAACCCCAGAGGGGGTGCAATACACGTGTCCGTCATCGTAGAAGGAAGTCGGGGGAAGCCGAAAGTCATCACCGGTCTCTCGGCACTCAGTGATTGCCTGTTCTATCGATCGTGTCAACTCAACACGATGCAACCACAATACTGCCTGCGGCTTAGATGGAAAGTACCAGCCAACCAAGAACCCCACCACGATAGCCACCGTGGGCAGCAGGTCACGGACAGACAATTGCCTACGGAACAGCTTCACGAAGGCATAAGCCAGCGCTCCGATGAAAAGTGAGATCCAGAAAGGTATGATGAGACACACGAGCGGGATCAAGAAGAACTCGTCGACCAGCACCCAGTCCCGCACGACCGCCACGTAGAGAACCCACACAGTCGTCAGAAGGCCACCCAGGATCAGTAGAAGAATGCGTCCCCGCCCGCCCCTTGTCCTGGCTTCCATGTGCTCACACCTCTGCGCTCGGCATCGTCTATCACCAGTCCACTACCGACGTTCACGTCGCCCACTGACGGCTTTGCGGCACTCGGTGCTCCGCAAACGTCGACCTTGCAACCCGCGCCCTCGGGACCCGAGGGTGGCAGCAGTTCCGTCAGTTACCGGCTTCCCGCCCAGTAGCGCTGGACTTCTGTGCGGCGCGATCGCAGTGCTCCTCACGAGCATCACTGTCCCCTCAAGCACCTTGCTCGCACCGTGCCAAGCCACTCCTCACGACAGCCCCCACATCCGGCAAGAAACTCGAGGCTACACTCAATCAAACATGCCGGAAACAGGCTTGTTGGCCGGCTCACAGCCGCTTTCTCCATGCGTAGGGGCGGGTTTGAAAGCTGCCCCTATCGGAACCTCTGCCAGCATGTGTCACGTGCTAGGAGCGACCTACCCCAGATCAGACGGACAATAGGCACAACGGGTGGCCTGGACGGGAATCGTCGACAGACAATACGGATATTCCTTCGCCATCTCCACAGGCGCCACCTCTTGTTCCCGCCTCGCCCGGTTCATGGCCAGGATCACCGAGAACGTCACCACAGCGACGATGACGAAGCTGATCAGCGCGTTGATGAACACACCCTAGTTGACCGTCACGGCACCCGCTGCCTGCGCATCGCCCAGGGACGCGTAAGGTGCGCTCGGTGAGCCTTCCCTCAGCAAGATGAACAAAGTCTGGCAAAATCCA
>JAUWLF010000007.1 GCA_030613785.1 Chloroflexota bacterium
GCGTTCGTCGCCAACAACTCGGACAATTGTCTTGGCTAGGTAGCTGTGATATAATCGGAGCCGGTTTCAGGGCGAGCTAGTGACGTGAAGGGGAGTGTGGTGTGCCTCTTGTGCAAAGCGAGATCCTCATCGCTGCTCCGCAGGAGAAGGGATGGGCGTTGATCAGGGACCTGGAGAGAGGACCGGAGTGGAGTGTGGTTACCTTGAGCTGCGACATAACCTCTGGCAGGCCTTTGGGAACGATGAGTCTGTGGAGAAACCATACGAGCTATTGACGGCGGAGGCCAGCCAAGAGCGACCAGGTTCAGCGATGGCCTTCATGGGGCCGTGGATCGCGGACCACAGCCGTCTGCAGTTCCCCTCGCAGGTAGGCTTCCTGGCCCCTTTTCCAACGCTGCTCGCTCCGCCGATGACGAGACCGAAAATGGCCCGTGCTGTCTTGGAGAACATCGCCTTTGCGGTGTGGGGCAACCTTGGCCAATTGGAGGAGGTATCGGGCAGGACAGTGGAATCGCTCAAGCTGTGTGGAGGCCTCACCAGATCCGGCCTCTTCAATCAGATTGTGGCCGACGTCTGCCAGATGCCGGTGCACGTCTCCGCCATGAGGGAGACATCGGCGCTAGGGGCGGCCATGTGTGCCGCCGTGGGAGCTGGGGTCTATGGCGGTCTGCTGACTGCCACCGAGGGCATGGCCGGTTCGGAGGAGACTGTGGAGCCAGACCCCACCATGCGCAGCAGGTATCGGACTCTGTACAAGCGGTGGCTGAAGACGTATCAGAAGCTATGGGGCCGGTAGCACCGGACTTATGGCAAGGTTCCTTGTATGACTCGGCAGAGGTCGGAGCCTCTGCTAGGGAAGAGGTTGTGGCATGTCTCAAGATATCAAGTACCAGATAGTCTCTGTGGTGAATGAGCTGTATGACGCGGGCTTGATCACTCCGAAAGGTGGCAATGTGAGCACCCGCATTCCCGACAGTGAGGATATCTGGATCACACCGACACAGCTGTTCAAGGGTGCGCTGACCGAGGAAAGTCTGATCAGGGTCAACTTGCAGGGTAGGAAACTGGAAGGGCGAGACAGGCCGTCGGTGGAGATGCAGATGCATCTGTTGGTCTATCGCACCAGGGAGGACGTGGGTGCCGTTGTCCATACCCACGCACCGATGGCGACCGTATTGGGGGTATTTGGTGACCCGATACCACCGCTGACCATTGAGGCCATCGCCCTCAGTGACGCGCCGGTCGTCCCCTTTCTACTGTCAGGGACCAAGGAGCAGTGCCAGTCGGTGGTGGACGCGCTGGGGGACGGCTCAGCCGTGCTGTTGCAGAATCACGGTCTACTGACGGTGGGCGACGACCTGCGAGACGCGGCCACCAGGGCTCAGCAGCTAGAGTTCGCAGCTCGGACCGTAGTCGTGTGTCGCCTTCTGAGGGGGGAGCCAACTCTTATCCCTGAGAAGCTGGCTGAGTTCTTGAAGAAGATAGTAGCCTAGTGCGGCGTTCCGCACGACTGCGTGCTAAGTGAAGAGTTGCCTGGTTCCTTGGAGGCAGACTGAGTCAGGCGAACATGGCTTCCAAGTCGGGCCCCTCGAGGGTCTCGACCTCGATCAACCGCTGCGCTAGCTTCACTAGCTTGTCCTTGTTCTCGCTCAAGACGCGCAGTGCTGTCTCGTGGGCCTGGTTGATGAAGCGACGTACCTCTTCGTCTATGACCTTGGCGACCTCTTCGCTGTAGTTCCGTTGCTCGCCGATTTCCCGACCCAGGAAGACCAACTCTTCCTTACGTCCGAAGGTCAATGGCCCTAGCTTGTCGCTCATCCCGTATTCGGTGACCATCCTTCTAGCCAACTTTGTAGCCCGCTCCAGGTCGTTGCTGGCTCCCGTGGTTATGTCGTCGAAGATGAGCTCCTCGGCCGCTCGCCCTCCCAGCAGCCCAGCCAACTCGTCCTGGAACCTCGATCGCTGCATGAGGTACCGATCATCCTCAGGGAGTGGCATGGTATAGCCCAGGGCCATGCCCCGCGACACGATGGATACCTTGTGGACCGGGTCACACCCCGGCAGCGACGCCATTACCAGCGCGTGCCCTGCCTCGTGGTGCGCGATTATCTCCTTCTCCTCGTCCCTGATCAGGCGGCTCTTTCGCTCGGGCCCGGCGATGACTCTCTCCACGGCCTCTTGGAGTTCCTCCATGCTGATTGATTTCTTGTCACGCCGCGCGGCCAGAATGGCTGCCTCGTTGAGCAGATTCTCTATGTCTGCTCCCGAGAAACCCGGGGTCTGCTTAGCTATCACTTTGAGGTTCACTTCTTCGGCGAGGGGCTTGCCCTTGGCGTGAATCTTGAGAATGTCGTTGCGGCCATTCATGTCTGGGAGATCCAAGATCACTCTGCGATCAAAACGCCCAGGTCGCAGCAACGCCGGGTCCAGGATATCGGGACGGTTGGTCGCAGCCATAACGATGACGTTGGTGTCCGTGTCAAAACCGTCCATTTCCACCAGTATCTGGTTCAAGGTTTGCTCTCGCTCGTCGTGGCTCCCGCCAAGCCCAGCTCCTCGGTGGCGTCCGACCGCGTCTATCTCGTCCACGAACACTATGCAGGGTGAGTTACGCTTGGCTTGCTCGAAGAGGTCTCTCACCCGGGAGGCCCCGACGCCAACGAACATCTCCACGAATTCGGAGCCGCTGATGGAGAAGAAGGGCACCTCGGCCTCACCGGCCACCGCGCGTGCCATCAAGGTCTTGCCGCATCCTGGAGGGCCCAGCATCAGCACACCCTTGGGGATGCGAGCTCCCAGCGCGGTGAACTTCTCGGGCTCTTGCAGGAACTCCACCACTTCTTCCAGTTCCTGCTTAGCCTCCACCACGCCTGCCACGTCGTCGAAGGTGACGGTCGGCTGGTCTCCAGTAAACATGCGGGCGCGGCTCTTGCCAAAGGATAGAGCCTGGCTGTTGCCGGACTGAGCCTGGCGCATCATGAATAACAGTAAGCCACCGATGAGTAGCAGCGGCAGAAAGGACGATAGGATGGCAAGCCAGCCGCCCCACTCACTGGGCGTTTGCACCTCAATGGTGATGTTATTCAGCATCTCCTGCGTCACACCCAGATTGGTGAGAACGTCGGTGATGTCGGCCCCAGGCTCTTTGCGCGATACCACCTCCACGCCACTGGTGCGGGTGATTGTCAAATCATCGCCGGAAACCAGGATCTTGCTGACCCTGCCCTCCCGCACGTCTTTGGCTACGGTGGTGATTGGCACTGAGGTCGGGCCAGTAGAGGCACTGTAGACATTGTAGAAAAGGGCGACAACGATCACGACGATGATCAAGTATATCAGCCCATTACGGACCCATCTCGAACTCACTATTGATCCTCCAAAGATAGGGACTGCCTAGGCCGCATGAAACGCCACTTCAGCAGGTCCTCTGCACGCGAAGAGTAGCAACAGTATTATACCACAAAACGCCACGAAAAGCTAGTGCACGCATCTCTTCTCCACACCAGACTGGAGAGGACGGACTCCGAGCAGGTTTCCCAGCGACTGGCACCCTGTGGCACCGCAAGGCCTTCTTGGAAGGGGCAGCGCCCGACCCGCTCCTAATGTTCGGGCGGAAGTCTCAGTGCTTTAGGCGAAGTATCTCAAGAAAACTGTGACCCACAGAGGTATCAGGCCCAACACGGCCATGAATGCTATCATACCCACCAGACAGCCCACCCAGTCGAGCCCTGCGATTTGTCCCGCGGCAGGGGGAGGAGTCCTCATCGCGCCCACGGGAACCCGGTCGGCCTCCATCTCCTCCTCTCTGATGCGCTCGACAAGCTCCAGCCTGCCACTTTGACGGCGGTAAGTCTCCAATGCTTCTTCCAAAGCCGTGGCTGTTCGGTAGCGGTCTCTCGAAGCCTTCGCCAGGGCTCGGTGAACCACTATGCTCAAAGATCGTGGCACCTGAGGATTGATCGATTCAAGCGGTTCGGGCTTCTCCCTGATGTGCTTGTCCGCAACTGCCGAGAAGCTCTCTCCCTCGAAGGGCGGATGCCCGGTGAGCATCTCGTACAGGATCACTCCCAGGGCGTAGACATCGGAGGCGGGAACAGGTCTGCGGCCCATGGCTCTCTCCGGCGAGAGGTAGAGGGCTGCATATAGGGAAAGGGATTCCTCGCCTGCTGGGGCAGGAGGGGTTGTGGCCACGACGCTGAAATCGGATACTTTGACCTGTTGGTCGGTCGTCACCAAGATATCACGAGGAGTGAGGCCGCCGTGGATGTAGCCCGCCTGGTGAGCGGCACCCAGGGCAGAACTCACCGGGATGGTGATGTCGAGGGCTCTTTCCGGGCCTAGGGGACCTTCCGATGCGACCAGCGACTCGAGGTTCTGTCCTTCGATGTACTCAGTCACAATGTAGTGGAGATCTCTGTCGGTGCCGATGTCGTAGATGGCAACGATGTTGGGATGGGACAGCGCAGCAATGGCCTGAGCAGCGCCTTTGAAGCGATCCACGAACTCTTCCTCGAGGGCGTACTGCTCCCGCAGCACTTTTACCGCCACCATTCGGTTCAACGAGGTGTCGTGAGCTTTGTAGGTCACGGTTCTCTCACCACGACCTATCTCAGCGAGATAGCGATAACGGCTTTTCAGCAGGATCTCGGTCATGTCTCTCCGTCAATCGGGTGATGATCTCCTCTTTCAGGCCCATTTTATCCTGTTGGTGGCCGTTTGTCAACGCCTCTTCGGTGCTGGGGTTGTCAAAGGAACGAGATGGGCTATAATGTTGAGGGAAACATGTGTGATGGATGACAGGTTGGATCGCTCCGTGGCCAAGGTTGAGGAATACTTGACCAATACCGATGAGACTACCGCCAATCCGGTCCTCATCATGCTCACCGGACTGCCTGGGACCGGCAAGTCTTGCCTGGCCCAGAGCTTGGTTGAGATCTTGCCTTTCGTCATCATCGAGAGCGACCAGGTACGCAAGCTACTCTTCTCCAAGCCTCGGTACACGGCCGAGGAAAGCTACTGGGTGCACCGTACGTGCCACGCCTTGATGGCTAAGCTTCTGAGAAAGGGTGTGCGTGTCATATACGATGCCACCAATCTGCACGAGCGCCACCGGGAACTGGTGTATCGGCTGGCTGACAAGGAGGGAGCCAAGCTGCTAGTTGTCAAGACAGTGGCACCGGAGGGGGTGGCGTCGGAGCGGCTGAGGGGGCGACACGAGGAGAGCGAGGATGATCGCGATGTCTCAGACGCCGATTGGAGGGTCTACGAGCGCATGGCTCGGAGGGCTGAACCCATTGGCCGCAACCATGTGGTTGTTGATACGAGTCAGGACTTGAAGCCAGCTGTCACGAAGCTGCTACGGGTGATCCGGGGATAGGAAGGATCCTGGCGTGAAGTACGTCTCTGCTCTTCTGATCTTGGTTCCTATCAGCATCATTGCCGCTCTGCTCGGGGGGGATGAGCGGTTGGTGTTCTTCTCCTCCGCTCTGGGCATAGTGCCACTGGCCTGGATTCTGGGGAAGGCGACTGAGGAGTTGGCCGCTCATACCAGCTCTCGGGTGGGAGGGCTCCTCAACGCTACGTTGGGCAACGCCGCCGAGCTGATCATCACAATCTTCGCTATCCGCGAGGGTTTGCTTGAGTTAGTTTTGGCTTCCATCACTGGATCCATTATAGGCAATATCCTATTAGTGCTGGGGCTGAGCCTGCTTCTGGGTGGGCTGCGCAACGGAGTACAACGTTTCAATCGGTCCGAAGCGGGGCTCAACGCTACGATGATGACCCTAGCCATCATCGCTTTGCTCATCCCCTCTATCTTCGGCCACGCCATCGAGATCGAAGATCATGCGGCGGTCGAGTGGCTCAGTCTGGGCGTAGCGGTGGTGATGATAGGGATCTACGTCCTGAGCCTCGTCTACTCCTTTTCCTCTGTCAGCAGCCAGGCGTCGGGTACGGGGCATGCGGTGACCACGTGGTCGGTGCGAAGGGCTGTGGTCACACTCGCGGCGGCTACCATCTTCGTGGCTTGGCTCAGCCAGATCCTGGTATCCGCCGTGGAGCCGGTAGTCGAGTTGTTGGGCATTACGGAGTTCTTCCTCGGGGTGATTATCATCCCCTTGGTGGGCAACGTGGCCGAGCACCTAGTGGCGGTGCAGACGGCCTGGAAGAACAACATGGACCTTAGTCTAGCGATCTGTTTTGGCTCCAGTATGCAGATTGCCCTTTTCGTGGCCCCGCTGCTGGTCTTCCTCAGCCTGGCGATGGGTCATCCCCTCACTTTCCTCTTCAACCAGTTCGAGCTGCTAGCATTGGTGGCCGCTGTGGGCATCGCCGGACTCATATCTCTGGATGGGGAATCTAACTGGCTGGAGGGTGCACAACTCTTGACGGTTTACCTCATCGTTGCTCTTGCGTTTTTCTTCCTGCCGACGTGAGCGAGAGGCCCACACCTAGAGCGGTCTCGCAGTTGTGGGTCTCTGGTGGCAAGTGAGATCCTGGGCGACCGGCGCGAGTCACGCCTGTCAGCGCGTACCAAGGGTCACGTTGAGCGTAACCTCCTCTTGCTCTCTAACGACGGTTATTCGGACACTTTCTCCCGGATCGAAGCGCATCAAGATTGTGACCAAGTTGTTATCCTCGTCAATAGCCTGATCGTTGATGGCGGTGATGATATCGCCTCGACGCAGACCCGCTGTATCGGCTGGACTACCGGGCTGCACGTCTTGCACGTAGGCTCCAAACTGCACCGGCAAGTTGTATGCGGACGCCACTCGAGGCGTGATGGGCACCCATTCCACCCCGAGATAGGGCCTCCGCACATGTCCGTATTCGATGAGCTGTTGAGTTACTTCCTCAATGACATTGCTGGGGAGAGCAAAGCCCAGTCCCTCCGCCACCGGGCCACCCATCCCGCTACCTCGCACAATGGCGCTGTTGATGCCTATTACGTGGCCCAGCGCATTGACCAAAGGCCCGCCGCTGTTACCCTGATTGATGGCCGCATCGGTCTTGATCAGTCCCTCCATGGTCAGCCCTCCTCCTAGCTCGAGACGGCGGTCCAACGCACTCACCACACCCACTGCGACAGTGCCCTTGAAGTCGCCCAGCGGACTACCTATGGCGATGACAGCTTCCCCTGGCTGCAAGGCTGCCGAGTCGCCCAGCGCCGCTGTCGCCGGAACGCTTCCTTCCACGCGTATGACTGCCAGGTCGGAGAAGGCATCAGCACCGATGAGAGTTGCGGGGACCTTGGTGTCGTCGGCGAAGATCACCTCGAGACTGCGGTTGTTCTCCACCACGTGGTTGTTGGTGACTATGTATCCCTTCTCGTCGATGATCACGCCCAACCCAGAGGCTTGAGGCTCAAGGATCTGCCCAAAGAATCCTCTCTGGGGAGGCAGAGTGTTGATCACCGTCACGCCACCGGGCTTCACTTTCGCGACCGCGGAGATGATCGCTGACTGCTCAGTCAGAGTCAGGTATGTAGGTGCGGGAGCCGCTCCGACGTCAGGAACACCCGAAAGAGCTGGCACTCGGTAACTCGCGACGATGTAGCCTGCCAGTCCGCCCACCACCGCGCTGCCAGCCGTGCCGAACAGAAGGGCTATTATCATCGCGACGATGATGAGCGCAGGCCTCAACCCATTGCTTTTGTTGTTCATGATTCGCCTCGTCAGACTTGACTTTATCCTTCTTGGCGGCGCACAAGATAGCCAGTGCACGTCTGCCGAGGTCAATTCCAGGGGCTTCCTGTGTGCGGCACGATTCGTATTCCAGCTCCTACGTTCCGGTAGAATACGCCTAGATAGGCGACCGCGTGGCCTTCGTCGTCTCTATTCCTGCCCAATGTGACGTCGATCTCGAATACCTCAATCTCCTCTCCGGGCCGCACCACCGTCAAGACTATTTCGTCTCCGGGGTCACGCTCACGTATCAATTCTGACAACCCTTGACGTTGGTCAAACGCCCTATTGTCGAGAGCGATGATGACATCTCCCTTCTCGACACCCGCCTCATCTGCAGGCCCACTCGGCACCACCTCGGTGACGAGGGCTCCACGCAATTGTGCGGAAAGAGGTCCGGGTATCTGCTCAGGCGCCCACTCCCAGGGGGCAGGGACCTGTGGCCATTCTCCCTCCCAGTGCTCTTGCGGAGGCGCAAGTTCCTCCCACAGCCTTGGGACGGTGGCACGAGCGGCCTGACGACCGCCCAGGTAGCCGGCGATGCCGCCGGCCATGCCTCCAGCCAGAACGGCCAGGAAACTTGCTGCCAGCACCGCCAATGCTATTCCCAGTGCAACTAGAGGTTTCTTCATTCTGTTGGTGACTCCTTTCCATGTGTATTATGCCCCAAAGCATGAGGGAGAGATCGAGGCTGCTTTGGATCTGGATCGTTGAGTCCTTCGCGAAAGCCGGGAGATCGGGGCATTGTACGTGTCAGTGCGAGTGATGATGCCCAGCACATGCCCTGAGACATCGCTAGCAGAGATGCCTCGCAGCCTGGATTGCTGGGCGAAACGCCCTGGGTCACTCTTTCAAGGATCCTGTGCGTGGATCAGCACGCATGTCACGGGCTTTGGATGGTACACGCCTTTCAGGCGGATGAGCCTCATGGTTCCTCCGGGTGCCGTTTCTCCAACCCCAGCACGCGGGTCACGGGAACGACAAAGAGGAGACCGGTGTCCCGGTGACTGAAGTCGCCGATGATGCCCTCGGTGGCCGAGATGACGCGTTGCAACGTTCCTTCGTCCTCGATGACGGCGAAAAGGGTACGGTGGTGCAACTCTCGTCTGGCCAAGAGGTTGTCCAGCGAGGGCAACAGGGGCAGGTCATCCCGCACGACGCCGCGCAGGCGCTGTAGCCCAGTGCTCTCAAGGATAGTCGCGCCCGGCACGCCGGACTCTTCCCAGGCCTCCAGGACGTCGGGGCAGTGCTCCAAGTTGTCCAATACAAGAACCAATAAGTGCGCCATGATCGCTCTCCTTCTGTTCTTTTGTAGCGGGAACAGGGCCCGGCCTGTTCTCGCACGTGTCAGCGTTAGGCCGGACCGGGCTCTTGCTGCTCGGGTCGGGCCGCGGGCTTCGCGTAGAGTGCCCGTAGCAGCACGGGGGTTAGGAGTGTAGTAGTGAGGACCATGAGCAGCACAGTAGCGAAGACCCTGTCCCCAATCAGCCCGGCGCTCAGCCCTATGGAGGCCACAATGAGTCCCACCTCGCCGCGCGAGGTCATGCCTATCCCCACCGCCAGGCTCTCTCTATTGGACAAGCCCCCCAAACGCGCGCCAATCCCAGCGCCGACCACTTTGGACAGCACAGCGATGATAATGATGATTATGGCGAAGGGCAGGTCCTTGAGGCCCAACGCTCGGACATTAGTCTGCAGCCCAATACTCACAAAAAAGACCGGCACCAGCCAGCTGTAGGCCAGGGTGTGCATCCCTGTCTCAATATGTTGCCGAAACGAGGTGCGCGCAAACAGCAGCCCCGCCAGAAAGGCCCCGGTGATGGCAGCCACGCCGCCCAGGGCTTCAGCCGCCCAGGCGTAAAGGAGAGTGACTACGATCGCCAGTGCCATGACGCCCTCGCTGATAGGCAGCCGGCTTATCAAGGAAGTCAAATGGGGAATGAAACGTCCACCCAGCCAGACGGCCAACCCGAAGAAGGCTGCCATCCTCGCTACCACCAAGAGCACTGCGAAGGCTCCGCCACCTCCTCGTACCAGCGCGACGAAGAGGGAGAGAAGCAGGATCACTAACACGTCGTCCACCACGGCCCCGCCGAGGAGGGTCACCCCGACTCGACTGCGCAGCACCCCTAAATCCATCAGGGTCTGGGCCGAGATGCTGACGCTGGTAGCGGCGAGCACGAGGCCGATGAGCAGGCTCTGTTGCAGTCCAAAGCTGAATGGGAGCGTTGCAGCAAACCCAAGGGCTACCGGGGCCACCACGCCCATTACGCCAGCCAGCGCTGCGGGCCGCCCCGCACGCACCATTGCTTCCAGATCCACCTCCAGCCCAACGATGAACATCAAGAGCAGAACGCCCATGTGGGCCAAGTGGCTGAGTATGTGCCCCAGAAGCTGATCGCTGAAGACAGGCCAATGCAGCATGTTCAGCACAGTGGGACCGAGGATCAGCCCGGCCAGCAACTCTCCCAGGACAGCGGGTTGTCCTAACCGGGTGCTGAGATATCCAGAGGTTTTGGCAGCCATGACAACGATGGCAAGGGCAAGCAAGAATTGTAAGAATGGGTCCATGGACTCTCCCTCCCCTAGGGTTGCTGCTTCCGGGCTCGCACCAACAGCACTGGCATGCGCGCTCCACGCACGACGCGATCGGCCACGCTGCCCATCAGCCAACGGCTGAGGCCTGAGGCACCACGCGAGGAGATCACGATGAGATCTATCTGATTCGATTCGGCGAACCGTATGATCTCAAGGTGGGAACGCCCCTCGACGGTCACCGCGCGCACGGAGACACCCTGTTCTTCAACGCGTGCAGCGATCGACTCCAGATACTCTTGAACTAGACGACGTGTTCGTTCCTCTGTCCGTTCGATGGCCACAGGCGACAGACCACTAGGGAGCCGTAATGGCTCAAGGACTCTGAGGAGCACCAGTTCGCCCTCAAAGCGCTCAGCGTGGGCGATGGCGTGGGGCAGTGCCTGTTCGGCCAGGGGCGAGCCGTCAAGGGCTAGCAGAATGCGGTCGTACATGGTGTCAACCTCCTTTGAACGTCTTCTGCACCAAGTCCGTGGGCGAATGGTCCGCCGCATCGCGCCCAGCCACAGCCGGCCAGGCCTTCGGTGCGGGCCTGAAGATGAGGGCTCGCGGGAACACCGGAAGGATAAGCCCTCGGATCAGTTGGACTCGGGACGCTACATCGGACAGCCCGACGATGATTAGGACAACCGGGTGAGGGCGGGATGAGCAGCTCGAGGGCTGCCCAGGTGGCCCATGATGCTGCCGGCCATGCCTCCAGCCATGACGGCCAGGAAACATGCTGCCAGCACCCCTAATGCTATTTCCAATCCGATAAGTGGTTTCTTCAGCCGATTTTCCCCATCCAAACCGCAGTCACCGATCTCTAAACACAATTATACCATAGAAGGGTCCATCTGGGACTTAGACAACGACATTGCTCCAAGATCATACTTTCAAACGATGGGTACCGCGATTCAGAGCGCCGACTCCCACGAACTCAGTGCTGCTCGATATCCTGTGGCTGCCAGCATGGCTATCAAGTATATGAGAAGTAGGAGGGAGACGATGGCAAGATGTGAGCTTGGTGATGCCACCGTGGTGTCACACCGCGTTCGTGAGAGGGGCCCGACTCATAGCAGCGATCTGCGGCGAAGATCCCACATAGCCAGCAGTCCTACGCCAATGGGCAGCCAGAAGGCGATGAAGCGAAACAGCAGTGTGGCCACCACGACGATACTCGTGGGCACCCCCAGACTCACGTAGATAGCACTTAGTGAGATTTCCGTCACGCCTATGCCCTCGGGCATGAGCAGCAGGCTGACGACATAGTTGGTGATCACGTACCCCACGACCAAGACATCCAGTCTGATGGGGAACCCCAGGGCACGAAAGACAAAGTATAGACATACGATGTCGGAGAAGAGGGTCATCACGCCGTACAGAAATGCCTTTGCGGTCTCCAGCGGTTCATTTCGAGCTACGCCCACGGCTTCGTAGAGGTTCTTGACAGTGCGCAATAACTCCTTGGGATCGTATGCACTTCGCCCGGCGAACTTGCTGATGGGTGCGTCCACGAGTTTGACGAGCCCGGCCAGGAACCGCTTCAGTTGGCGGGGGTGTCTGTATAAGGCGACGGCAAGAGCCATTAAGGCCAGCATCACGCTCAGCATCGCCGTGCCGACCAGCAACTGGGTCATTCCCAGGAGTTCACGACTGAGCATGTACAGCAGGCCCATGATGAAGGTGCTCAGGAGGATGACTCCGGTCATCAGGTTCTGGAGGGTAAGGACGATAGCCAGGCTGCCAAAGGAGAGGCCATGCTTGTCGAAGAAGCGGTACCGCACATAGATACCAGCCGCCCCTCCCGCGGAGACGATGCGGTTTGCTGAGCCTGCAGCAAACATGAGTTCTACGAAGGGCCATAGCCCGATGCGGTGTCCGAGGAACTGGAGCAACTTCTGGGTATATAGAGCCACGGCAAGGTAGCGCAGGGATTCGGCTATGAGGGCGAGAATGACGAATTCGGTTCTTGCTGCGCCTATCAGCGCCAGTGCCTCGCGCTCCCCGGCCAGCTTCGTCAGGAGCAAGGCGACCCCCACTCCGACGAGGACCATCAGCAGGAGCTTCTTGTAGTCAATCCTTAGCGGTGCCTCCAACTCCTCGCGAGCTCTAGCGGTTCCGCGCACCACACACTCCTTCTATAGCCAGCCTTCTCGTTTGAAGTAGGCCAACATCCCAACCACAATGGCGACCATGACGCCGATGATGATGACGAAGGACAGGGGATGACTGGCCAGCGGGAGTCGGCCAAGATTCATGCCATAGATGCCCGAGATCACCGATAGAGGCAGCATGATCACAGAGAAGATGGTCAGGATCTTCATTACCTCGTTGATGCGGTGGGATGTGAGCGACTCCAGGGTCTCGTTGAGTCCCTCGACAACGTCCCACAGATCCTCCAGACGCTCCCATATCTGCAGGATGTGGTCGGAGACGTCTCCCCAGTAGACGTCTAGATCCCCCTTGAGGAAGTCCCAGTCTTTGCGCTCCAGACTGGCTACAACCCTCATTTGGGGTTTGATCGTTCGCCGGAAGTTGATCAGGTTTCGTCGCACGATGGAGATATCCTTGACGATTTCCTTGGCGTTGGCATCGAAGATCCTCTCGTCGATACGTTTGATGTTCTGATTCTCCTTGTCCAGAATGGGAAAACAGTAGTCAACCAGGTCATCAATGAGCATGTAGAGCAGGTAGTACGAACCCCGGGCCATGAACTGACGTTTGATACCCTCGTCTTTCTGGCTGTTGTCGAAGTCTTCGATCAGGGGTCTCAGCGTGCCGTCGCTGACAGTAACCAAAAAGCCACGACCAACGAAGATGTCCACCTCGCCTCGCCCAAGCCTCCTGGTTGCTTTGTCGAAGACCGGAAAGTGCATGACCACGAAGAGATAATTCTCATACTCATCGATCTTGGGCCTCTCGGTCTTGCTGAGACAGTCCTCCAGGTCGAGGGGGTGGAAGAACGGATAGTGCTCGCGAAGGTGTTCGATATCCTCGGGCGTGGCCTCCCGTATGTCGGTCCACGTGATGTCGTTGTGGGACAGAGTCTGGGTGCTCATTCTCACTTCCTCTCCGGCGGCAGCGGCAAGTTGCCGAAATGCCTGCTTCGATGGGAAATGGCCGCTGTCCATTATACTTCCTCGATTTGTGAGTGGCAAGCAGTTTGCTGCTACACGGTGTTCCCCGGCCTGACGCGACGGCAGCACTTGGACCCTGTCACGTAGCGTCCGAGCGTGTTCAGAGCCCTCTTGGTCCCCGTTGGTGATTCGGAGGATAGGGGTGTGCGGAGGGGGGACGCCTGGGACATGATGCCGTGAGCCACAAATGGGATGTATCTGGCGAGCCTGCGGGGTCTGGGGGCCCGTTGAGTGGCACGGGGGTTCACAGGTGCGCTGAGTTCTGCCAGTGCCAGCAGCACTCAGGCAGTCTATCGTGCTGCTGAATCTGCAATCTGGCCCAGCCTGGAAACTTGTTTCCCCACACCTCTTGGGGTGACGGCGTATTGGAGAGTGCTAGCTGGATTGAGGAAGCGTGCGGGGAGCATCATGGCGCCAGCAAACGGCGATGAGCTTTTCACCCGGTCCGATGAACAGGTCGGGCGTGCGCTGAACAGCGATGTTCGCGTGGCGACACGGTTACGGGGTTCACGTGGCCTCGTGGCAGGGATGTCACATCCTCGGGGGCTCCCGCTACTTGACTAATGTGAAACTACCTTTTATAATTGCAAAGTCCGTGGCAGGTGCTCCGACACTTCGTCGCAGTCCTGTGAGTGCGCTCCCTGAGCGAGGACGGCGGCATAGGGGCGGCCGGGGGAACTGTCCTTTGCACGACGAAGTCACTTGATCTGTCTGCCAAACTGGACGAGCCACTTGGCCTCGGGGGGTCGAAAGACAGCATGGAGGGTGTGACCATGAAGGAGAAGAAGGTCCGAGATGTGGTTCTCGAATCCGGCATTTCCGTGAAGCCGATCTATGGCCCTGAGGATGTGGCTGACATAGACTACCTCAGGGACATCGGGGAGCCAGGTACCTATCCTTTCACCCGCGGCATCCACAAGTACATGTACAGGTATCGTCCCTGGACCATGCGCCAGTACGCTGGCTTTGGAACCCCTCAGGAGAGCAATCAGCGTTTCAGGTATCTCATTGAGCACGGACAGAACGCCCTCAATGTGGCTTTCGATCTACCCTCTCAAATGGGTCTAGATTCCGACGATCCCCTTGCCTGGGGTGAAGTGGGCCGGGTGGGGATGGCGGTGGACACCCTGCATGACATGGCGATGGCCTTCGAAGGCATCCCCGTGGACAAGATCAGCGTCAGCCTGACCATCAACGGCGTGGCCGCCATCATGATGGCCATGTACTTCGTGGTGGCTGAGACGCAGGGGGTGCCTCTGAACAAGTTGAGGGGCACGGCTCAAAATGACATCCTCAAGGAGTACATTGGGCGGGGAACCTGGATTTTTCCGGTGGAGCCCTCCATTCGTCTCATTGGCGACACCATCGAGTTCTGCGCGGAAAACGTGCCCTACTACTATCCCGTCAGCGTGTGCGGATATCACATCCGTGAGTCGGGAGCCAATCCGGTTCAGGAGATCGCGTATGCTTATGCCATCGCCTCGGCCTATGTCGAGCACGTGCGGGAACGGGGCGTGGATGTGGATGACTTCGTGGCTCGTCTTTCCTTCAATTTCGACATCTGGGGCAACATCTTCGAACAGGTGGCCAAGTTCCGCGCCGCACGTCGTCTGTGGGCCAAGATAGTACGGGAGAGGTTCGGAGCTACCAATCCCAAGGCCATGCAGATGAAGATGATCGCCGGGGGTGGCGGTGGGGGCCTGACTATCGAGCAGCCTGAGAACAACATCGTGCGCGGCGCTTACTATGCTCTCGTGTCGGCCCTTAGTGGCACCCAGACGATGGCTTTGTGTACTTATGACGAAGCTTACACCATACCGACGGAGAAAGCAGCCCTCATCGGCCTCCGCACTATGCAACTCCTGGTGGAGGAGATGGGGGTGTGTGACACGGTGGATCCCCTGGCCGGCTCGTACTACATCGAGCGCCTGACCGCTGACCTAGAGGAGAAGATCGTGGCAGAGATGGAGAAGGTGGAGCAAATGGGGGGCATCGTCAAAGCAATCAGTGAGGGCCACATCCAGCGTGAGGTTGCGCGCCAAGCATACCTCTATGAGCAGGCCATCCAGAAAGGGGAGATCGTCAAGGTCGGCGTGAACAAGTACCGTATCGAGGAAGAGGAGCGGGATGTCGAACTCCACGAATATAAGCCAGAGCAAGCGGAGGAGAAGCTTCGGCGCTTGAACGAGATCAGGTCTCAGCGCGATGGGGCCAAAGTGATTGAGGCTTTGGAGAACGTGCGTCGAGCGGCTGAAGGAACAGACAACCTGATGCCGTACATCATGGAAGCCGTGCGGGCCTATGCCACCGTCGGGGAGATGACGCAGGTTCTCAAGGATGTTTTCGGCGAGTTTAGGGAGCCGGTCGGGCTATGAATTGGCGAGGTCAGCTTGGACCAAGCCAGTTCACCGATAAGAGAGGGGGCTGACAGACTGTTGCTGTCAGGAGTACGCATCGTGGACCTGACCCACATGCTCGCGGGGCCGTTCGGGTCCATGCTGTTGGCTGACCTCGTAGCAGAGGTCAGCAAGATCGAGAATCCTCAAGGAGGGGATCCGACCAGACGGGTAGGGCCGCCGTTCGTCGAAGGAGAGAGCGGCTATTTCATGAGCATCAACCGCAACAAGCGGAGCGCGGCGCTGGATCTTCGCCAGACTCAAGGCCGCCAGGTTCTCCACGATCTGGTGAAGGTCTCGGATGTGGTATTCAATAACTTCCGGCCTGGCACGATGGAGAAGCTGGGATGCGGGTACGACGTTCTTGAGGAGATTAGCCCCCGGCTCATCTACTGTTCCCTCACAGGCTTTGCCGAAACGGGACCATACAGAGATCGTCCTGCGTTCGACCTGGCCATTCAGGCTATCAGCGGGGCAATGAGTATCACTGGTGAGCCTGACCGCCCACCCGTGCGCATGGGTGTCCCATTGGGGGACTTGAGTGGCAGCTTGTTCTGCGCTTTCGCCATCTCCGCAGTTCTCTACGCGAGGGAGAAGTCAGGTGCCGGTCGCAGGATTGACGTTGCTCTGATGGATTGCATGATCTCATTGCTGACCTACGTGGGCCAGTATCACCTGATCGATGGACAGGTTCCAGGTCCCATCGGCTCCGCCCACCAGTCGGTGGTGCCGTATCAAGCCTTTGCGACCAAGGACACATACGTCGTGGTCGCCATCTTCGTGGAGAAGTTCTGGCACGCCTTCTGCCAGGTCTTGGGAGTCGAGGAACTGGCCGCCGATCCCCGTTTCGCCCACGGCGATCGGCGCGCTGAAAACCGGCATGAGTTGATACCCATCTTGGAGGAGATCCTACGCAGCAAACGTGGCGATGAGTGGCTCGAACTGTTGGCCGAGGTGGGGGTGCCTTGCAGTCCGATCAACACTTTGGACCGCGTCTTCTCGGAGCCGCAGGTGGCTGCCCGCAACATGGTGGTGGAGGTGGATCACCCGACAGTTGGCCGTCTGCCCTCCATAGGGAATCCCGTGAAGACGTCTCCACAGGGTGAGGCACCCTTCCGACCCGCGCCCCCTGTGTGGCGAGCACACTGACGAAGTGTTGAGGGAGATCTTGCGATATTCGCCCAGCCGGATCGCAGCACTGCGTGACAAGGGCGTCATCGGCTAGGCACGTGGTTTCACTGGCGAACTCGATGGAAAGTCATCTCTCACCCGCCCAAGGAGGGAGATGCAGTCACGGACTGGAGGATGGAGAAGTATGCGTATCGGTATTGACGTTGGAGGGACCTTCACGGACATCGTACTCATAGATGATGCCACCAGAGAGGTACACTACACCAAGGTGCTGACCACTCACGATGACCTGGCCAGGGGTGTCATCGCTGGCATCGACAAGATGCTGGAGATGGTGGGCGCCACTTTCGACAAGGTAGACTACACGGTGCATGGTACGACGATTGGCACCAACGCTCTCATCGAGCGGAAGGGAGCACGTACAGGACTGATCACTACGCAGGGCATGAGGGACGTCTTGGAGATAGGTCGCATCGAGCGGCCCGCTGCGGGTCTGTATGATATCTTCGTTGACACCCCGCTGCCTCTTGTGCCGCGATACCTGCGTGTGGATGTCGAGGAGCGGGTCGGGGTAGACGGGGAGGTGGTCGTTGCCCTTGACGAGGAATCGGCTCGCGAGGCGGTGCGCTTCCTCAAGGACCAGGCGGTGGAATCCATAGCCATCTCTTTTCTCTTCAGCTTTCGGAACCCCACACACGAGGAGCGAGTGCGGGAGTTCTGCCAGAGCATGTTCCCGGAGGCAGCCGTTTCCATATCCTCCGAGATCGCCCCCGAGTTCCGTGAATTTGAGCGTACTTCCACCACGGTCATCAACGCGTATCTGGCTCCGGTCGTTGAATACTATCTGGACAATCTAGAGGGACAACTTCAAGACCGGTACGGGGACGTAGACCTGCGTATCATGCAAGCCAGCGGTGGCTCCATGACCACGGAGATGGCCAAGCATCGAGCGGTCAACATCGTCAACTCAGGTCCTGCTGGCGGGGCACTGGCGGCTGCCTATGTGGGGCGACTGACGGGCGACGACCAGGTCATCAGCGTGGACATGGGTGGCACGAGTTTCGATGTGGGTGTGATAGACCGTGGCGAACCTCGCGTAGCGCCCGAAAGCCAGTTTGAGGGTTTCCCCGTCAAGATACCCATCCTCGACGTGCAGGCCATCGGCGCGGGTGGCGGGAGCCTGGCGTGGATCGACGAGGGTGGCGCTCTGAATGTAGGGCCTGAGAGCGCCGGGTCGGAGCCTGGACCAGCTTGCTATGGATTGAGTGGAGAGCAACCGAC
Source organism: Chloroflexota bacterium (assembly GCA_030613785.1). Lineage (GTDB taxonomy): Bacteria > Chloroflexota > Anaerolineae > UBA7937 > B3-Chlor > JAUWLF01. Next base: position 18,205 of record JAUWLF010000007.1, read on the forward strand.
GGTCACCGACGCAAACCTGGTGTTGGGCCGGCTCAATCCCGAGTACTTCCTGGGCGGGGAGATGAAGCTATATCCGGAGTTGGCTGAGGCGGCCATCGTGCAGCACGTGTCCGAACCGTTGGGGGTATCTCTTGAAGAGGCGGCGAGTGGAATAATCCGCGTGGTCAACGCCAATATGGAGAGGGCCATCAGCGTGAATTCGACTGAGAAGGGCTTCGATGTCCGGGAGTTCGCTCTGCTCCCCTTCGGAGGCGCAGGGCCGCTACACGCCGTAGAATTGGCACAGGACTTGGACATGAAAAGGGTGGTTGTCCCTCCCTACGCGGGCACTTTCTCCGCAGTCGGACTTCTGGTGGCGAACACGCGCTACGACTATGCTTCCACAGTGGCCAAGAGCGAGAAGGAGCTGACGCCTGAGGAACTGCTCAGGAGGTTCAAGGAACTGGAGACTGAGGGCCGGGCTCAACTGAAGGCCCAAAACGTAGCTGAGGATCAGATCGAGATTCTCTGGTCTGCCGATTTGCGGTATGAGGGCCAATCCTATGAGCTCAGCACACCGGTGAAGCGCAGCGAGGTTCTCACACAGTCCGACATCAGAGAAATCGTGAGCCTTTTCCACGACATGCACCACCGCATCTACGCCTATGGCTCGGTGGATGAGATCGTCGAGTTCATCAACTTGAGAGTGGCGGCCATAGGCAAAGTGCCTGAGGTGTCACTGGCGCACAGCGGGGCCACAGGAGGTGACGCTGGAATTGCACGAAAGGACACTCGTCCGGTTCATTTCCTCAAGGAGGGCTTCATCGACACGGCGATCTACGACCGCGCTCTGCTCCGGCCAGGGCACGTGGTCACCGGCCCGGCTTTGATCGAGGAGATAGCGTCGACCACGGTCATTGCTCCAGGCTCCGAGGGAACGGTAGACGAGTTTGGTAATATCATCATCCCTCTGTCATAGGCAGAGAGCGAGTCAATTCTCAATCCAGGAGGTATTCCATGGCTTACAAGGCTGATTCCATTACCATGCAGGTTATCCGCTATGCCATGGAGCAGGCGGCTGATGAGATGGGCCGAACACTAGTCCGCACGGCACGCTCGACGGTCATCAAGGAGATCGAGGATATGACGTGCTCCGTCTTCGACCGTTACGGCAATACCATCGCCCAGGCTCACCATGCTCCTATGCTTCTCACGGGGTTTGAACTTGGGATGCGCGCCCTTGTCGGGAAGTACAAGCCTGAGGATCTCGACCCCGGTGACATGATCATGTTCAACGATCCTTATGCCGGCGGCCAGCACGTCATGGATATGGTGACCTTTGCGCCGGCCCACTACGACGGGGAGTTGATCGGCTTCGCTGGTAGCATCGCGCATCACTCAGACATGGGCGGCGCGGTGCCCGGGGGAACGGCCGGCGGACTGACTGAGATCTATCTCGAGGGCCTACGTTTTCCGATGGTCAAGCTGTACAAGAAAGGTGAGGAGGACCCTGAACTCTTCGGCATCCTGGAGAACAACATCCGCGTTCCAGACAAGACACTGGGGGACATCCGCGCGCAGGCCTCAGCCGACTTCGTAGGCGTGCAGAGGCTGCGGGACATTTTTGAGAAGTACGGGGTCGAGGTAGTGCAGAAGTGTCAGGAGATGCTGCTGGACTATTCGGAGAGCCGCATCCGGGCCGGGTTGAGGAAGATCGCCGACGGCACATACAGCGGTGTGGACTGGATTGACGACGATGGTCAGACTGACGAGCCGATCAGGCTTCAAGTGAATATCCACAAGAAGGGCGATGAAGTCGCTGTTGATTTCGACGGCACGGCCAAGCAGGTGAAGGGCAATATCAACTGCCCCATAGCCACGGTCCACGCCGCTGTGTACTACGCCCTCATCGCCGTGATCGATCCCCACGTGCCGCCGAACTCAGGCTGCTATCGCCCTTTCACCGTCGAGGCTGAGGAGGGGCTCATCGTCAACCCACGGATGCCTGCCGCGGTGGGTGCCCGAACCAATACGTCACAGAAAATCGCTGAGGCGATGATGCTGGCGCTGTCCGAGGTTGTCCCTGATCGTGTTCAAGCCGGCTGTCACGGTCAGATTACCAACTGCGGATTCAGCGGCTACCACCCAAGATCGGGAAAGCGCTTCGTCTTCATCGACATCCAGGGTGGTGGCGCAGGTGCTCGACCCACCAAGGATGGTCGGGATGGTCAGGACTCGCATCTAGCGCGCTTCAAGAACACGCCCATCGAGGCCGTCGAGATGGAGTACCCTGTACGTATCCTGAAATACGAGTTCATTGCCGACTCAGGGGGAGCGGGCAAGTACAGGGGAGGCTTGGCCGTACGCCGAGACATCGAGGTGCTCACAGATGACATGTCACTGGCTCGATATGGCGACCGTCAACGCTTCGGCGCCTTCGGCCTGTTTGGCGGCAAGGAGGGGAGCAAGGGCAAGTTCATACTCAACCCTGACACGCCCGAGGAACGCCAGCTCAAGTCCAAGGGGCTGGATGTCCTCAACAGCGGAGACGTCGTGAGCCTCCGATTGCCAGGTGCCGGGGGCTACGGCGATCCCCTGGAACGTGACCCGGAACTGCTCCTGCAAGATGTCAGAGATGGGAAGGTGACCCTGGAAAGCGCACGGGACGATTACAAGGTGGTCATAGATCCGGACACTTGGCAGATAGATGAAGAGGCGACCAAGAAGCTCAGGTGACGAGGAAGCATGGAGAACTCGATCCTGGACAGCCTGGAATACGATGCGGAGGAAGGGCGTATCACCTTCAAAGACGTGCGTTACATGGTCATCCGGCCCGATACGGTGGTGGACTTTCAGAAGGCGGTGGAGGCCCAGGTCGGTGAAGGAGCGGCCGAGATGATGATGGCCGGCGGTTACACGGGCGGGTCCCGCTCGTCGAGGAGGTACAAGCAGGTCTTCGAATACTCCGACGAGGAGACAGTCGCCTTCATGTGTAAGATGGGAGGCGAGATCGGCTGGGGTAGATTCGAGGTTGAGAAGCTGGACGTGGTTGGCAAGGAGTTAGTGATCACAGTCAGAAACTCCCCCTTTGCCGAGGCATACGGCAGGTCGGACAAGGGTGTCTGCCACATGATTCGCGGTGTGATGGCCGGGATGGCGGCCGGCATCTTCGGGAGTGACATCAACTCGGAGGAAACTCTGTGCGTGGCCAAGGGGGACGCATTGTGCCGCTTCGTGCTCAGAGGATGAAGTTCGTACCGCTCATGGCGAAGCGGCGGCTGCGCGAGTGTTGAGACTTGCTCGACGCGCCTTCTGATGGTATAATTACCAGCGTCTTGCCAGTCGGGTACTGACCATCAGAGTAGATGAAAGGGGGTGATGTCTATCGATCGACGACGGTGGAAGCTTCTTTTCATCAGACCTCAGCCCGAGCTTCAGGGGGTCCCCATCCGCAGCTAGTCCTCAGGATAGACCGAGATGCTCCTGGAGTCTCCAAGTGCAACGCAAAGGAGAGAGAACGATGGAACAGACCAAGTTCATGTTGGGGGAGGAGGATATCCCCACCCACTGGTACAACATTCAGGCGGATCTGCCTGAGCCCTTGCCCCCGATCATTCACCCGGGCAGGATGGACCCCGTGACACCAGACGACCTGGCTCCTATCTTCGCCATGGAGCTGATCAAGCAGGAAGTGAGCCAAGAGCGGTGGATAGAGATCCCAGAGCCGGTGCGCGATGTCTACAAGCTGTGGCGTCCTACCCCCCTCTATCGGGCCCGTCGTTGGGAGCAGGCACTGGGCACGCCTGCCCGTATCTACTACAAGTGGGAGGGGGTGAGCCCTCCAGGTAGCCATAAGCCCAACACGGCGGTGGCGCAAGCCTATTACAACAAAATGGAGGGTCAAACCCGCATCACCACCGAGACGGGCGCCGGGCAGTGGGGCAGCGCCCTGTCGTTTGCCTGCAATCTCTTCGACATGGAATGCAAGGTGTACATGGTGGGGATCAGTTACGACCAGAAGCCCTATCGGAAGAGCATGATTGAGGCCTGGGGCGCTACAATCGTGCGCAGCCCCAGTCTGGAGACCTCCGTCGGGAAGAAGTATCTGGAAGAAGTTCCCGGGCACACAGGCAGCCTCGGGCTAGCCATAAGCGAGGGGGTGGAGGACGCTGTGACCCACGAGGGCAGCAAGTACGCCCTGGGCAGCGTCCTCAACCATGTCCTACTGCACCAGACGGTCATCGGGCAGGAGATGAAGAAGCAGTTCGAGTTGGCGGATGACTATCCGGACATGCTGATCGGCTGCATCGGTGGCGGCAGCAGCATGGCCGGCTTCTCACTGCCGTGGGTCACGGACAAGATCAAGGATGGGAAAGACCTCCAGTTCATCTGTGTGGAGCCCATGGCCTCGCCGTCCGTGACCAAGGGGTTGTACAAGTTTGACTTCGGCGATGCGGCCGCAACGACGCCGCTGATGAAGATGTACACCCTGGGCCACAGCTTCATCCCCGCCCCTATCCACGCCGGCGGGCTGCGCTACCACGGCATGGCGCCCATCATCTGCCACCTCAACGACCTGGGGATCATGGAAACTCTCGCCTTGCACCAGGTCCCTGTCTTTGACGCGGCTGTGAGTTTCGCCAAGGCCGAGGGCATCATACCTGCTCCGGAGCCATCCCATGCCATCAAGGTGGCTATGGACGAGGCCCTCAAGTGCAAGGAGACAGGCGAGGAGAAGGTCATCGCCTTCAACCTGTGCGGACATGGTCACTTTGACATGGCGGCGTACGACACCTACTTTGCCGGCGACTTGGTGAACTACGAGTATCCCGCGGAGAAGGTCGCAGAGGCGCAGAAGGAACTGCCTGAGGTTCCACCAGAGTATCAGTAGAAACGGGAGTTCTGTATAGACGCTGCTAGTTAGGCCAGGGAAGGACGAGGATCAGCGTCCTTGTCCTTCCCTTCCAGCCTGCGAGGCTGACGAGAGCTCATGAAACTTACTGATGTTGTCCTGCGCGTCGTCCATTCAACAGATGTGATCGGTCACGAGGAGGTAGATCCGAAACGGGTCGAAAGGCTCGCTCAGCGCCTCCAGAGCGATGGCATCCTCAAGAGCCCGCCGGTGGTGGCAGAGGCTGGAGATCAATACGTCGTCCTGGACGGGGCCACCAGGGTAGCGGCGTTGAGAGAGCTTGGAATACGAGACCTCCTGGTCCAGATTGTTGACTACCATGCGCCCAACATCCAGTTGCATGCCTGGTTTCATGCGATCATTGGCATGGCCAGGGATGGATTGGTGAAGGGGATGGAAGACCTCGAAGGGATCGAGGTCAAGTCGATGGACCTGCAACTAGCCCGTAGGGCGCTATCGCTGCGGAGCATCCTCTCTTACCTGGTTTTGCAGGACGGTACTGTCTTGGGCGCCAAGGGAGGGATGAACCTGGAAGCCCAGGTCGCCCTTTTAAACGACATAGTCGATCTCTACAAAGGGCAGGCCGAAGTGTACCGCGTAATGACTGACGTAGTAGAGGACTTGTTGGAGGAGTACCCGGATCTGACCGCTGTGGTTGTCTTTCCCAGCTACAGTCGTGGGGAGATCATGCGGACATCCCTGAATGGGGCGAAGCTACCCATGGGGGTGACCAGACATACCATCTCTGGCAGAGTGCTGGGGCTCAATGTGGACTTGGTGATGCTGGATTCTGACATACCTTTGGAGCAGAAGAACGTCTGGCTCGACAGCCTGATCAGAAGGAAGATAAAGGATCGGCGGGTCAGGTTTTATCAGGAGCCAGTTTTCAGATTTGATGAGTGAAGCCGTTGCAGACCCGGCACCGGTGGAGGGTCTCGTCTGCGATTGCCCTCCGTCGCCGAGTCGCTTGCCGAAAGGATTGACGGATTGAGCGAATTGAGACAAGAGGTACTTCTCGGAAACGAGGCTATCGCACGAGGCATAGTGGAGAGTGGATGCCATGTGGTAGCCTCTTATCCAGGTACGCCCAGTTCCGAGATCTTGCCTGCGGTCGTGAGGTTCAAGAAGGAACTGCGATTGGACACCCACGTAGAGTGGAGTATCAACGAGAAAGTGGCCTACGAGGTGGCGCTGGCCGCGAGCTACACCGGCAAGAGGGCAGCGGTGATCATGAAACAGGTGGGGCTCAATGTGGCCGCTGACCCGTTGATGAGCTCCGCGTACACAGGTGTCAAAGGTGGTTTCGTCATCATCTGCTGTGACGACCCTGGTCCTCACTCCTCTCAGACGGAGCAAGATACGCGATTCTTCGCCATGTTCGCTAAGGTGCCCGCTTTGGATCCTTCCAGCCCGCGAGAGGCCAAGGAGATGGTCAAAGCCGCGTTCGAGCTCTCGGAGAAGCACCGTCTTCCGGTCATCTTGCGTCCCGCGATCCGCGTTTCCCACGCCAGACAGAACATCACGTTTGCGCCAGTGCCCCAACTGGAGAGGCTCGCTGATTTCGAGAAGGATCCAGGCCGCTGGGCGGCCACGCCTCGCTTTCGCTACGTGCTGCACAAGGAGCTGAATGAAAAGCTGGCCACAATCGAGGAGGAGTTCGAGGCGTCGGAATTCAACGTACTTCACGAAGGCGAAGACAATAGACTGGGTTTCATCGCCGCGGGGACCAGCTATGTGGTACTGACTGACACCTTGCGTGAGTTGAGCCTAGAAGGGCGGTTTCCTATTCTGAGAATCGGGACTCCCCATCCTCTGCCACAGAGCCTGGCGGCAGACTTCGTCTCCGGGTGCGATCAGGTGCTGGTGTTGGAGGAACCCGACGCCGTTATCGAGTTGCAGATCCTGGACAAGAGCAAGGTGCTGGGGCGATACAACGGCGTGGTGCCTTCGGCAGGCGAGCTGACGCCGGAAGTGGTGTATCGAATTCTGGCAGTGCAGATGGAGAAGCTGGGCGTAGATTTGGCTCCCGGGATAGATCCCGATGAGTTGGCGAAGCTAGTCGCTGGCTTGGAGCTTCCGATTCGACGACCACGGTTGTGCCCCGGCTGTGGGCATCGAGCCGCTTTTTTTGCCATGAAGAGGGCTTTGGGCTCGAAAGCCATCTATCCTGGCGACATTGGGTGCTACACTCTGGGTCTGAATCTGAAGGCAGTGGACACCTGTCTCGATATGGGAGGGGCTATCACCATCGCCAGTGGATTGTATCAGGCCTACCACCAAGACAGCGAGGACGTGCCCATCGCCGCCACCATTGGCGATTCCACTTTCCTGCATGCAGGAGTTCCTGCGTTGGCCAGTGCTGTGCACAACCAGGCTCGCTTTGTGCTGGTCATCCTTGACAACAGCATCACCGCCATGACGGGCATGCAGCCCACGGCAGACTCGGGCATCCTCGCCGACGGCCGGCAGGGCCAAAGGGTGGCCATCAAGGATCTGGTGCGGGCCTGTGGGGTGAGGTTTGTCGAGGAGATGGATCCCTACCGGGTGAGCGACTTCGAAACGCTGGTCAAGCGCGCGCGGGAGCATACCCGTCAGCCGGATGGGGCAGTCGCCGTCATCATAGCCAAGCGTCCGTGCGTTCTCTACGATCCCACATCCCTGCAGGAGAATCCGGTGCGGGTAACCGTGACCGAGGAGTGCGATGGCTGCAAGTACTGTCTGCTTGCCTTCGAGTGTCCGGCTCTGGTGCTGGATGAGGCTCTGAACCGGGTGGAGATTGATCGACGTATCTGTGTCAACTGCGGAGTGTGTATAGAGGCTTGTCCGAAGGCGTGCATTGTTGAGGCGAAGGAATGAGATGGACTTGAAGATGATCCTGGCTGGTGTGGGAGGACAGGGGGTCCTCTTCGCCACCAGGGTATTCTCCGAGACGGCGCTGGCCCTAGGCTACGATGTGCTGGGCTCGGAAACCCATGGTATGAGCCAGCGAGGAGGGTCCGTCGTCTCGCATCTGAAGATAGACGGCTACGAGAGCCCTCTGATTCGGCAGGGCACGGCTGATGTCCTGCTCTCCTTCGATGAGGATGAGGCGTACCGCACCTTAGCTTTTGTCAGACGCGGGGGCCTCTGCTTCGTTAGCAGTCCTCATGGCGATTTCTGGGACAACGGGGTGAAGGCGTACCTGACCAAGAACAACATTGCAGCTCACAGCCTTGCAGCCGACGAGATAGCTCTGGAACTGGGCTCTCCGCGGTCTGCCAACCTGGCTCTCATCGGCTATGCTGTGAGCGTTCCGGAGGTGCGCTTCGGCTACGATGAGATCAAGGCCACGATTGAGCGCATCAGCCCGTCAAGATTCAAGGAGGTCAACTTGAGAGCTTTTGAGGGCGGCTACGGGAGGAAACAATGAAGTGGGAGAAGTACCTCTTCCCCGCCTCGATTGAAGAGGCCCTGGCGATGCTGGAAGAGCACCAAGGCAGGGCGAGGGTGATTGCTGGCGGGACAGACCTAGTGCCGGAGCTGAAGCGGAGGGAACGCGAGGTGGAGTGCCTGGTGGACATCAGCCGCCTGGAGGAGTTGAAAGGCATCCAGCTTGAAGGAGACGTGATCAGGGTCGGTGCCTCCGTCACACACCAACAGTTGGCGGCCTCTGACCTCATCCGCGAAAGGGCCACTGCGTTGGCTGAGGGTGCGCATGCGGTTGGATCTCCACAGATACGCTACATGGGCACGGTGGGCGGTAATATCGTCAACGCTCAACCCGCTGCGGACACAGCCATTCCCCTGATGGCCTTGGATGCAGAGGCTGAGATCGTGAGCTGTGAGGGATCCCGTGCTGAGCCACTGGAGAGCCTATATGTCAGACCAGGGGAATCCACCGTGGACGCCAGTACTGAGATCCTCGTAGCTTTGCGCTTTCGGGGCTTGGACGGCAATGAAGGCTCCGCCTTCGCTCGGTTGGCAAAGCGAAAGGCTCTGGCGCTGCCCATCTTGAACGCGGCGGTGGTAGCCAGCTTGAACGGAGCTGGAACGGCCTTCGAAGAGGTGAGATTGGCCCTCGGCCCCGTGGCCCTCATACCGTTCCGTGCTCGAAAGGCCGAGGAGGCTCTGCGGGGAAAGGCGATCGAGACTGAGGCCATCGCTTCCGCGTTGGAGATAGCGAGCGAAGAGGCACAGCCGCGAAGCAACCCCTTGCGGGCCACACGAGAGTATCGCCAAGAGATGGTTAGGGTCTTGCTGAGGCGTGCCCTCCAGAGGGCCGTGGAGTCCGCGCAGTCGTGAGAAAAGGAGGCAGATGGAACTCGAGGGAGCACGAGCTATGGTATCTCTGACTATGACTCTGAATAACGAGGAGGTCACGATAGAGGTCGGGCCTGACGCGTTGCTGGTGGATGTGCTGCGCGATCAACTTGAGCTAACGGGAACCAAGGAGGCGTGTGGGGAGGGTGAGTGTGGAGCCTGCACTGTGCTGCTGGACGGAGAACCGGTGACCTCTTGTCTGGTGCCGGCCCTGAAGGCTCAGGGGCGCGAGGTAATGACAGTAGAGGGCCTGGCCTCCGGCGGGGAACTCCACCCTCTTCAGAAGGCCTTCATCGAACACGGCGCAGTACAATGCGGGTACTGCACGCCTGGGATGTTGATGTCGGCCAAGGCGTTGCTGGACAAAAACCCGCACCCGACCGAGGGGGAGATCAGGCAGGCGATCTCTGGTAACCTCTGCCGCTGCACGGGATACGTGAAGATTGTTGAAGCTATCGAGGCGGCTAGCGAAGACTGACCAGTTTCTGTGGAGGAAGTAGTAATGTCGGAAGAGCTCTTCTATGTAGGAAGGCGAGTGCCCAAGCTAGACGCACCGGCCAAGGTCACTGGCCAAGTCGTATACGGCCATGACATGAAGCTACCGCGGATGCTTCACGGCAAGATCCTCAGGAGCAAGCACGCGCACGCTCGCATATTGAACATCGATACCAGCAGGGCGAAGGCGTTGCCTGGAGTGAAGGCCGTGATCACCGCTGAAGATACCCCTGAGATCAGGATCGGTTGGGCGCGTGATCATCCCGTTTTGAAATCGGGCAAGGTTCGGTCCATACGGGATGAGATTGCCGCGGTGGCGGCCGTCGATGAGTACACTGCGCAAGAGGCTCTAGAACTGATCAAAGTCGAATACGAGGAATTGCCTGGAGTATTCGATCCTGAAGAGGCCATTAAGCCGGGCGCTCCCATCATTCATGAAGAGGCGCCAAACAACATCCAGGAGAAGATGCGGCAGTCCTATTTCCACGGCGATGTGCACCAGGGTTTCGTTGAGTCCGATGTCGTGATTGAAGATCGTTTGCGGCTGCCCTTCGTTACCCACTGCTGCATGGGCACTTGCTTCTGTCTGGCCAGTTTCAGCCCTTCGGGGGACTTGACGGTCTGGAGTTCGACGCAGATGCCCTTCTTATATCAGCGTGACCTGAGCATGGCGCTGGGGATACCGGCCACCAAGATCAGGGTTATCAAGGTAACGATGGGTGGTGCCTTCGGCAGCAAACTGGACATGTATCCCTTCGAGCCTATCTGCATCCTGCTGGCCCAGAAGACGGGCTGCCCGGTGAGGATTACCTTCACTCGTGAAGAGGAGTTCATCGCATCTCCGACCCGGCAGCCGGTGATCTGTGACATCAAGAGTGGGGCAAAGAAGGATGGCACTCTGATGGCCCGGCAGGTCAGCATGATTCTGGACAATGGCGCGTATAGCTCATGGGGAGCAACGACTCCGCTTGTCATGATGCAGAGCATCTCTTCCCTCTATCGCGTTCCCAACGTCAAGTATGACGTAGTGGTGGCCTATACCAACAACCTCTACAGCGGCGCAATGAGGGGGTACGGAAACCCTCAGGCCACTTTCGTGATCGAGTGCCACATGGACATGCTGGCCCACGAACTGGGTATGGACCCCATGCAGTTTCGGCTGAAGAACGCCAACCAACCCGGCGATGTGACCGGCCAGGGGGTGAAGATAACCACCTGTGGCCTTACTGAATGCATCGAGAGGGCAGCCGACAGCGTAGCCTGGGTGGAGAAACGGGCCAAGCCGGGGAACCGAGGCGTGGGTATGGCGGCCATGATTCATGTAGGCGGCGGAGCGCGGATCTATCCGTCCGATGGCTGCGGAAGCACAGTGAAAGTGGATGACTATGGCAAGGTCACCCTGGTTACTGGCTCCACCGACATGGGACAGGGATCGGAGACGGTCTTGGCCCAGATCGTGGCCGAGGAGTTGGGAGTCCCGGTCGAGAATGTCACGGTGATCAATACCGACACTGACATCACACCCTGGGACGTGGGAGCCCACGCCAGCCGCACCACTTTCATAGCTGGCAACTCGGCTCGCTTGGCCGCGGCCGATGCCAAGGGACAGATCTTGGAGGCGGCGGCCCAGAACATAGGCGAGGATGTGGAAGACCTGGATATGAAGGACGGCAAGATCTTCCGCAAGGGAGAGCCTGAGGAATGGATTCCCTTCGCCAAGATGGTGCGCAGCAAGCACTTCCGCCCCGATGGGGATGTGATCTTGGCCAAGGGTTGGTACGAGCCTCCCACAGAGAGACAGGACAAAGAGTTCCGCGGCAACATCTCGGCTACCTATGGTTTCGCTGCTCAAGCTGTTGAGGTCGAGGTGGACACGGAGACCGGCGAGGTGACGGTGCTGAAGATCGCGGCTGCCCACGACGTAGGACGAGCCATTAATCCCATGGCGGTGGAGGGGCAGATCCATGGCGGAGTGTCCATGGGTCTGGGATATGGGCTCTATGAGGAACTAGTCGTGCAAGAGGGGGAGGTGCTCAACCCTAACTTCGCCGACTATGCGCTGCCTACAGCCCTCGACATGCCTCCCATCGAGTCGATCATCATCGAGACCGATGATCCTGCTGGTCCTTTTGGTGCCAAGGGGATGGCGGAGCCGGCCTGCATACCCACGGCCCCGGCCATTGTCAATGCCGTCTATGACGCGGTCGGGGTGAGGATTCGAGACCTCCCCATCACCCCAGAGAAGGTATTGAATGCTCTGAAGGAGAAGGAGGCGAGATGAAGGATCTGTTCACCGATATCACGGTGCTGAGCATGGAGCAGGCGACCGTCCTGCCGTATCTCACCTACAGATTGGCTGCTGAGGGCATGAGGGTCATCAGGGTGGAACATCCGGAGCGAGGTGATCCCAACCGGCTGGTCGGTACCAATGTCCTCGGAGAGGAGGGGATGGATAGCTACTTTCTACCCAACAACGTGGGTAAGAAGGCCATCACCCTGAACCTGAGAGGCGAGGAAGGGCCGGCGATCTTGCGTGACCTGATTCTCGAGTTGGATGTGGATGTCTTCGCCTCCAACATGTTGCCGCGGAACTATGCCAAGCTAGGAATATCCTACGAGCAACTCAGAGCCATCAAGGAAGACATCATCTGGATCGGTATGACTGGCTTCGGGCCGCAGAGTAATGAAGCGGCTTATGACCCCATCCTGCAAGCCAGGGCTGGGATCATGGACCTGACCGGTGAGCGCGATGGCCCCCCACAGGTGTTTGGGCTGCCCATGGCCGACCTGGGGGCGAGCGAGCAAGGTTATGGCCAGATCATGAGAGCGCTGTACATTCGGCAGGCCACTGGCGAAGGTTCGCGGGTGGACATTTCCATGTTCCAGAGCTTGGGCTCCTGGGAGGTGAATCCTGTCATGCTCGCCAAGAGCTTCGGCGCGGAGATCACGCGGCGGGGGAACACTCACGAGTTCTTTGCCCCGGTCTCAGTGTATGAGACCAAGGATGGATACGTCTACATCGCTGTCGGCAATGACCGGCAGTGGCAGGCCATGACCGAGCTATCAGGGTTCGAGTCGCTAAATCGAGAAGAGCGCACGGTGAACGCCGGGCGGATAAAGGATGTGGACCGTCTGAATGCCGAGATAAGCGAGATAACTAGGACGAGGATGACCAATGAGCTCATAGAACTGTTCAACAGCATAACTGTTCCCATCTCCACAGTTAGTAGCATTGACGACGTAATAGAAGACCCTCTTGTCAAGGACAAGATGATAACAGCCAAGGATCCCCGCACTGGCAGGGAGGTCTTCTTGCCACCAACGCCGGTTATCACCCCTTACCTGGAGTCGGCGGGAATGCAGATGTCCTTCCCTCCGCGTATGGGCGAGCACAACGAGGAGATCTACGGAGACATCCTGGGATACGATGCCCAGAAGATGAACGAGTTGAAAGGGGCTGGTGTGATCTGATGAGCCTTTCTGGCAAAGGAGCAGAGTCTGAGATGCAGGAACTGACGCTCAATGAGAATCTGTTGGCCGCGCCTGTCCATGTGGCCGGCAAACCTATAGAGGAAGTGCGGAGGGAATATGGTCTAGAGAGGATCATCAAGCTGGCCTCGAACGAGAACCCTCTCGGCCCATCGCCTCTGGCCGTGGAAGCGATCAAGAAGGCTCTCCCAAACGCCCATCGGTATCCGGGAACAGTCGAAGCCAATTTGCGTGCGAGGCTGGCCCAGCTCATGGGCGGCGACTTTGACGAAGACAACATCATCATCGGCAATGGTTCGTGCGACGTGCTGCGTATGGTATGCCTGGCTTTCCTGCATGACGGAGGCGAGAGTGTTGTTTGTCCCTCCACGTTTCCCATGTACAGGATCTACACTCAGATGTTTGGTGGCAACCTGGTGCCAGTCGAGGCTCGGGACTATGCCTATGATCTGCCTGCGATGGTGGAGAAGATCGGTGACGCCACGAGGTTGATCTTCGTTTGCAATCCCAACAATCCCACAGGCACGATGCTGACCCAGCAGCAGGTTGATGATTTCATGGAGCAAGTGCCCGAGCGGGTGGTAGTGGTGGTCGATGAGGCGTACTACGATTACGTTGCTGACGAGCACTACGCCAGCGTCAAGGAGTACATTGAGGAGGGCCGCAACGTCATCTTGACGCGAACCTTCTCCAAGATCCATGGCTTGGCCGGTCTTCGAGTGGGATATGGCGTTGCCAAGAAGGAGATGATCCAATACTTGCAACACGCCCGTTCACCCTTCCATGTGGGGTCGGTGAACCTGATCGGAGCCACAGCTAGCCTGGATGATGTAGAACACATACAGCGGAGCAGAACGCTGAACGCGGCCGAGAAAGAATACCTCTACGAGCAGTTCGACAGACTGGATCTGCGCCACATTCCCTCTGAAACCAATTTCATACTGCTTCCGGAGTTGAGGCACGACGCGGTGGCTATGAGCGAGGCGCTCTTACGTCAAGGGGTGATCGTGCGTCCGGCAGGCGGTTTCGGTGTCCCGGGAGCCATTCGAGTGACCATAGGTACGAGGGAGGAGAACGAGCGCCTCGTGTGGGCGCTGGAACAGGTACTGCACGAACTGACAGAGGGGTGATTCGCTTCCATGGCACGAGGCGTTGAGGAAGCGGGATTCCGCGTCAGAGTAGTGGATCATGGATTTCGGGTTCACCCAGGATCAGGAGCTCTTGAAGAGCAGCGTGGCGAGTTTCGTGGACAGGGAGGTCATCCCCGCTGCGGCCCGGATCGATGAGGAGGGCCGCTTTCCCGGCGAGCTATTCCGGAAGGCGGGTGAACTGGGGTATTTCGGGATTCGCTATCCAGGGACGTACGGCGGCTCGGGCGGGGACAACGTGATGTTCGCTTTGATGTGCGAGGAACTGGCCAGGGGCTGCATGAGTCTGGCCGCCAGTGTTGTCATGCAGTGTCTGATGGGCACTAGTTTCGTTCACCGTTTTGGGACGGAGAAGCAAAGACAGCAATTGCTTGTTCCCGCCATCCGAGGCGAGAAAATCGGGGTCATCGCCATGACTGAGCCCGATGCCGGGTCTGACCTGGGAGCCATCACAACCAGCGCCTGCCGCGATCACGACGGCTACGTCTTGAAAGGGCGCAAGACGTGGGTCACCAACGCCAGCCTGGCTGATTTCTTCACGGTGGCTGCCAAGACTGATCCCGAAGCCGGATTCAGGGGCATTGACATGTTCTTGGTGGAAAAGGAGAGGCCTGGCGTCAGTATCGGAAAGGACATCGCCAAGATGGGGGTGCGGGGTCTAGGGACTGGTGAGTTGATCCTGGAGGATTGCCGCATCCCCGCCGACAACCTTTTCGGCAAGGAGGGAACTGGCTTTCGGAACCTGCAAGGGATCCTGGAGGAGATCCGCATCATGATGGGATCATTGAGCCTGGGCCTGGGGCAAGCTGCTCTGGACGGGGCCGTGCGATATGCTCAGGAGAGAGTCCAGTTCAACCGTCCCATCGCCAAGTTCCAAGCCATCTCCCACAAGTTGGCGGATATGGCTACACAGTTGGAAGCCGCCAGGCTGCTGGTCTATCGGGCGGCCTGGCTTGTTGATCAGGATGAGCGAGACATGAAACTGGCTTCCATGGCCAAGCTGTTCGCCTCGGAGATGGCCAACCAAGTCGCCGACGGTGCCTCTCGCATCTTCGCCAGCTACGGGTTCGCCATGGAGTATGATGCACAGCGGTACTTTCGCGACGCACGGTTCCTATTGCTTGGTGGAGGAACATCGGAGGTCCTACGAGGGATCATTGCCTACCAGATGTGCCTGTGAGGCCGATCATAGAGGCGTAGGCGCCATTACCACTGAAGGGAGCTGAGGAACGATGGATTTCGATTTCACTCCTGAACAAGAGCTTTTCCGTCAGAGCGTGAGGGAGTTCGCCGACAGATATGTCCGTCCACGCATCAAGGAAATGGAGGAGAAGGGGGACGTTCCCCAAGGTCTAATGCAGCAGATGGCCGAGCAAGGTTTCTACGGCATCCGCTATGCAGAGGAGTGGGGTGGACAGGGTGGGGACAATGTCATGTTCGCTATCCTCAACGAGGAACTGGCACGCTGCTACATGAGTGTGGCAGCCAGGTGCATGATGCAATGCCTCATGGGCACCGAGTTCATCAACCTCTATGGCACCGAGGAGCAGAAGCGGAACTTCCTCGTCCCGGCCATCAGGGGGGAGAAGTACGGTACGCTGGCCATCACTGAACCGGCTGGCGGAACAGACCTGGGGGCCATGCAGACGCTTGCCGTGCGGGACGGCGATGAGTACGTCATCAACGGCCAGAAGACCTGGATTACCGGCGCACATGTGGTCGACTTTTTCACCATAGCCGCCAAGACCGACCCTGAAGCAGGGTTCAGGGGTGTGGACATGTTTCTCGTGGACAGGCACACCCCGGGCGTAAGAGTGGGTGATCGAATCGAGAAGCTGATCGCGTTCGCTTCGGGGTGTTATGAGCTGTTCTTCGACGATGTGCGGATTCCGGCGGATCGGCTGTTCGGAGGAGAGGAGGGCGAGGGTTTCGCGCTGCTACGCAGTATCCTGAACGATATTCGCGTCCACACCGCTGCTCTAGGCTTGGGGATAGCCCGAGCTGCCTACGAGGAATCGGTGGAGTACGCAAAGCAGCGTGTGGCCTACGGACGCCCCATCATCAAGTGGCAGGCCATACAGCACAAGCTGGCTAGGATGAGGATTGACATAGACGCGGCCAAGCTGATGATCTACTGCGCTGCCTGGCGAATGGATCAGGGCTTTCCGGTCAATGTCGAGGCTGCCACCGCCAAGTGGTTCATCACGGAGGCGGTGTTGAGGATTGTTGATGATGCCACTCGCATTTTCGGGGCCTATGGTGCCTCAATGGACATGAACGCCCAGAGGTACTTGCGTGACGCGCGGTGGCTTCTCTACGGTGGCGGGACGCAGACGATGATTCTCAACATCATCGGCATTGAGATAGGCAAGGAGTAGCAGACGGAGGGAAAGATGGGGCTGCCCAAGTTCGAACATCTGCAACCGGAGTCGTTGGACGAGGCCCTGGGAGTGCTCTCTGAACATGGGGAGCAGGCCAAGATCATCGCTGGTGGAACTGAGCTTCTGGTGTCCATGAAGCAGGGCTTGCTGACTCCGAACTATCTGGTGAACCTGAAGGCGATTCCCGAGCTAAGCTTCATCGCGTACGATGAAGAGAGAGGGCTGCGCATCGGCGCACTCACCAAGTTGACCACACTGACGAGTTCCCAGGTGATACAGGACGGTTTCTCGATCTTGGCGCAGACGGCCAATTTGGTGGCTGCTCCTCCTCTTCAGAACATGGGTACCCTGGGGGGTAATCTCTGCCTCAATACGAGGTGCTTCTACTACAATCAGTCACAGTTCTGGAGGCAAGCTCGACCCCGCTGCTATAAGACCGGCGGGGATCTGTGTCACGTGGTGAAGGGTGGAAACCGGTGTTTCGCGACGTACCAGGGGGACATGGCTCCAGCTCTGATCGCCCTCGAAGCCACCGTCAAGATAGCGAAGAGGGGCGGCGAGCGAGTCATCCCGCTGGCTGACCTCTACACTGGAAAGGGGAAGCGACCTCTGGCCCTGAAGGCCAACGAAATGCTGGTTGAAGTGCAGGTGCCTATGTCAGCCTCTGCGTGGTCCGGCGAATACCAGAAGCTCCGCTACCGTGGGGCGATGGATTTCCCACTGGCGGGGGTAGCCGCTGTTGTCGGAAGAGATGGTTCTGAAACCTGCTCCAAGGCTGGCGTGGTGCTGACCGCTGTCGGCACAGGCCCCATCCTCGTGGAGGAAGCCAGCGTGCTTCTTGAAGGGCAGGGGGTAACCGACGAACGGGTGGCCCAGGTCGCAAGCGCGGCCCACGAGGTGGCTCGTCCTGTGGACAACATTGGCAGCGACCCCTCATACAGGAGGAAGATGGTTCGCGTTCTCACGAAGAGGGCCCTAGTGAATGCGTGGGAAAGGGAATGAGTCATGGAAAAGCAGCTTATCCAGTTGACCGTGAACGGTGAGGATCATGATGTCGTCGTTACACCCAACCAGACGCTGGTTGATGTGCTACGGGAGGATCTAGAGCTGACTGGGACCAAGGTGGGATGCGACGAGGGGGCCTGCGGAACCTGCACCGTGCTCATGGATGGAAAGCCCGTGCGTTCCTGCCTCACTCTCGCTGTCGAAGCACAGGGGAAGTCGATCGAGACCATCGAGGGGCTGGCTTCAGGTGGAGAGTTGCATCCTGTGCAGAAGGCCTTCATTGAACACGGGGCCATCCAGTGTGGCTTCTGCACTCCGGCCATGATCCTGACCAGCAAGGCGTTTCTTGAGCAGAACCCCCATCCCACAGAGGAGGAAGTGAGACGCGCCATCTCGGGTGTGGTGTGTCGCTGTACTGGATACGCCAAGATCGTGGAAGCAATCATGGCGGCAGCGGGAGAGTCTTAGAAAGGAAGGACGGCACCATGGCAGAGCATACTCTTGTCGGCCAGCGGGTGGTGAGGATCGATTCCCGGGCCAAGGCGACCGGGCAGGCTCGCTACACGGCGGACTTGACCCTTCCCCGCATGCTATGTGGCAAGGTGCTGAGGAGCCCGCACGCTCATGCCAGGATCCTTAACATCGATACCAGCAAGGCCGAGAGACTTCGCGGTGTGAGGGCAATTGTGACCGGGAAGGACGCGGCAGGAGTGAAATGGGGGGTGTTCGGTTATACTCGCGATCAAGAGCTTCTGACTCGCGACAAGGTTCGGTACATCGGAGAAGACGTGGCAGCAGTGGCGGCCGAGGACGAGGACACCGCTGTGGAGGCCTTGAAGCTGATCGAGGTGGAGTATGAGGTCCTGCCCGCCGTCTTCGACCCCCTTGAGGCCACACAGGAAGGTGCACCCCAGATCCACGATCACGCCGAAAACAACATCAATATCCATGTGCCCATTGAAATAGGGGACGTTGATAAGGCGTTCAGGGACGCGTACTACGTGAGAGAGGACCGCTTTGTCAATACCGAATACGGCTACTGTCAGACTGAGCCGTACGCTGTACTAGCCAGCTACGACTCGGACGGCAACTTGGAGATATGGACACCCAACGCCTCTCCACACACCAAGGCCAAGGCACTGTCGAATCTGTTGCAGAAACCTCTGAGCAAGGTCAAAGTGCGAAAGGTCTATACAGGCGGGGCCTTCGGCGGTCGCTCGGATATCTTCCCTGGCGAGTTTATCGCCGCCCTCTTGACCATGAAAGCTCGCAGACCGGTGAAGTTGGTCTACACGAGAGAGGAGAGCTTCACTAGCGTGAGACAGGTGCACTCCATGGTCGTGGACCTGAAGACAGGTGTGGCCGAGGACGGGAGGCTTCTGGCCAACGAGATCAAGGTCGTCATGGACGGAGGGGCATACAGCAGCACAGGACCGATCGCCACCTCGGTGCCCTTCCTCGTCTGGGAGGAGACGTATCGTCTACCCAATGTCCGCTTCAACGGGTACCGCGTGTATACTAACAAGCCCGTTCGAGGGATGTACCGCTGTCACGGGCGAGCCTTTCTCGGGGGGCTGGGGATGCAGTTGGACATGATCGCTGAGGAGTTGGGCATTGATCCGGTAGAGATGCGTCTGAGGAACGCCCTCACTACCGGAGACACCCAGGCCACGGGTTCGAAGATCATCAGTTGCGGCCTCAGCGAGGCGATGGAACAAGCGGCTGAGGAATCCGGGTGGAAGCACAAGCGGGGAAAGCTGCCCCATGGCAAGGGGATCGGCATGGGTGCTAACGGCATGATGGTGGGGTTTCCGATGGGCATACGCGGTGGTTCGTCGGCCATGATCAAGTTCAACGAGGATGCGGGAGCCACACTCATCTCAGGGGTGGTGGACAACGGCCAGGGCAACGAGAGCATGGTGGTGCAGGTCGCGGCTGACGTGCTTGGTTTGAAGATGGAGGACATCAACCTAGTATGCTCGGATTCGGAGATTACTCCTCTGGATCAGGGCGCGTACTCCCAAGCCGCCGCTTTTGTCTCCGCGAATGCGGCCATGGGGGCGGCTATAGACTCTAGAGAGCAGATTCTGGAGATCGCCTCTGAGATGCTGGACGCAACCGTTGACGAGTTGGACCTCAGAGATGGCTACGTCTTCGTGAAGGAAAGACCCGAGCGGAACATGTGGATGGGCAAGGCCATTCGCAAAGCGCTGATCGAGGATACCCCGATCATGGGCCGAGGCTCGTACATGCCCAAGGTCGATCAGAGGCGGGAGTGGGTCAGTAACCCCCGAGGACAGCACGCTGGCACCTTCAGCTTTGGAGCTGTCATCGCAGAGGTGGAGGTGGACACTGAGACCGGACAGGTGAGAGTGACCAACGTCACTGGTGCCCATGACTGCGGTTTCGCCATCAATCCCATGGCTGTAGAGGGGCAACTGGAGGGTTCCGTTGCTTCAGGAGGAGTGGGGGCGACGTTGCTCGAGGAGCACTCCTGGGACGGCGGACAGATGCTGAACGCCAACATGCTGGAGTACAAGGTACCTCTCTCCGTGGATATGCCTCAGATCACGCCTATCATTGTGGAAACGATCGACCCCGAGGGCCCATTTGGGGCCAAGGAAGCCGGCTTATGGGGTTCCATGAACATGTTCCAGGCCATCGGCAACGCCATCTACGATGCCGTGGGCGTCTGGATCAAGGAGTTTCCCATCACTCCGGACAAGGTGCTCGCTGCGCTTGAGGAGAAGGACAAGGACCGATGAAACTTCGGGCCATAGATCATCTGTGCATCGCGGTCAAGGACTTGGAGAAAGCGCGCCGCGCGTATGAAGAGGACCTGGGGCTGGAGTTGCACAGCCTCTACGAGGCGGAGAGCGAGAAGATCAAGGTAGCGCGCTACTATCTAGGAGACGTGGCTTTGGAGTTGATCCAGGCCACTTCTTCGGACAGCGAGGTGGCCAAGTTCCTCCGGAAGCGCGGTGAGGGTTTCTTCCTGATCTCGTACCGAGTGGATGACGTAGAGGACGCCCTGGCCGAGTTGAAAGCAAAGAGAGTGAAGACGATTGACCAACGGCCCCGTCGCGTGAAGGGCAACCGATATGCCTTCATCCACTATCCCGCAGAACTCGCCGGAGTGCTCACGGAAGTGCTGGACGGGGAATTCAAGTGCGACGAGGAGGACAATGCAGAAGAGGCCGGTTAGGGTGTTGGTGGCGAAGCCAGGTCTGGATGGTCACGATCGAGGGGCCAAGGTCGTTGCCCACGCCTTGCGTGACGCTGGCATGGAGATCATCTACACGGGCCTGCACCAGACGGTGGAGCAGATCGTGGAGGCAGCGCTGCAAGAAGATGTGGATGTGCTCGGCCTTTCCGTCCTATCGGGAGCTCATCTGCCTTTGACCGAGAAGCTCATGGGGCTGCTGAGTGAGAAGGGCTTGGACGATCTAGTGGTTATCGTGGGGGGCAACATCCCCCGTGGGGACATACAGAAGCTGGAGGCCTTGGGAGTGGACCGGGTGTTCCGTACCGGTTCACGCTTCGATGACATGGTTAGCTTCATTGAGGAGAGTGTCGGCGAGTGACGCACCGACAGGGACGCGTCATGCTCTGCATGTCTTCCGCAGCACCTTGTCAGATCAACGATTTCGCGCACGTGGGTTCTCACCGATCAGTTTCGCACCGCGAAGCTGGTCAGAGAAGAGCCTCTTGAGCGGCAAGGTGAAGCGGAAGGTGCTTCCTTTGCCCACCTCGCTTTCCACCTCGATCTGTCCTCCGTGCTCCATGACAATGGCCTGGGCGATGTGTAATCCTAGACCGGCGCCCGTTATGGCTTGACCAGCCACGTTCTCCCCACGGTGAAAGCGACTGAATAGATGAGGCATGTCAGCGGATGGTATGCCTATCCCCGTATCTATCACCTCGACCTGCACCTCGTACGGTTGTCTGGACTGGACTCGGACGGTGATCTGACCCCCGCTAGGCGTGAACTTCACGGCGTTGTTGAGCAGATTGTCCATTACTTGCTCTAGACGTTCAGGATCGCCTTTGATGATTGGTAGAGGCGGGCCCATCTCTAGCTCCAGGGCGATCTCCTTCGATTCAGCCAAGTGACGCGCAGATCTGACCGCTCTGGCAACCACCTCTTCCAGGCGTATCCGCTGGATCCGCAAATCGAGGTCCCCCGCCTCGATCCTCGACACATCCAAGATATCGTTGACCATTCCCAGGAGCCTGTGGCTGCTCTCCAGCATGATCTCGAGGAACTCCCGTTGCGTGGGTGTTAGCTCACCAGGTTCCTCCCCCAGAAGCAGTTCCACGAAACCCATGATCGACGCCAGAGGTGTGCGCAACTCGTGGAAGACGGAGGCCAGAAACTCCGATTTCATCCGTTCCAATCGCTTCCGTTCGCGGATGTCGCGAGCGATGATCTGTCCGCCCACGATCCTGCCTTGGTGTTTGAGAACGCTCAGCCTGACGCCCAAGGGGACTAGTTCCGCTTCCTTGGTCACGATCTCGATCTCGTGAATGTCGTGATACCGCCCGTCTCGCTCGCCCCCTCTCAGGAGACCAGACATCAGATCCCAGTATCCAGGATGTACCAGAGTGGTGAAATGCTGGCCAAGCAAGTCCTGCCTTTCATATCCCGAGATGAGTTCGGCCATCCGGTTGACAAGGGTGAACCGACCCTCCAGGTTCACGTTGACGATAGCGTCGCCAGCGTGCTCTATCTGGTACGCCAGCTCTTGCTCCTTCTCGGCGATCTCCAACCTGTTCATAGCCATGTCTTCCTGCCCCTCTGAGCGCTAGTCTGTATGAGCGCCCCAATGATTGGCCGGAGAAGGCGTGTCCCACAGACGCCACCGCTTTCATGCGGGCTGCCAAAGGGAGCACGTGATTCTGGCCCCGACTGGTATTCTACAACGGGCAGATTAAGACGCCATAGAGAACCCATTAAGATCGCATTAAAACGTGTCTCTTGACCAGTCCAATGCGCAGGAATTGGGGATGGGCATCCGACTTCCGCGTGTGTTCGCGTTCGGATCACCCTTGTCGCTGGTGACGGGGTTCGCTGGCTGGCCAAGTGCGCGCACCAGGGACCGCGTCAGCGGGTCAAGTATGCTGTCGTCATGGTGAAGATTAGTTAGATGGAAGCGGAACGGTCAGACCCCGAAGCAGGCGGCACTGCTCTGAGGCGGGGAGATGGTCCACCGAGAAGCCTCATGACTGCCTGCCCAGCCGACGGCGGAGGGCAGTCAGGCGGCAAGGGCCAAGCCCGTGTGGCGTTGCGAAACGGAGCAAACAGGAGATGCGGCACATGCGGCGGAGGATAGGAGCCGGAGTGCGGGGCCGAAGGCTGCCGTGCGTTTTGAGGCCACTAGCCGTGGTGCCTCGCAGAGACGTGCTCTAGATGGCCTTCTCGAAGCGGTATCCTGCACCCAGTTCGGTCAATATGTACTTGGGGTTCTTGGGGTCTTCTTCCAACTTCTGGCGCAGATGCCAGACGTACACCCGCACGTAGTCCAGTTCATTCTGATATTCCCAGCCCCACACGTTCTCCAGGATTTGCTGGAAGGTGAGGACCTGGCCTGCGTTCTGCACCAGGTAGGCCAGCAGCCGGTATTCCGTCGGCGTCAGCTTCACAGGATCACCGTTGACGGTTATGCGGCGCTCTTTGAGATCCACAGTCAGGTATTCATCCCGGTAGGTAGTAGGTTCCCCGAAATCTGGGGGAGGCAGAGCGGCGCGGCGGAGGACCGCGCGAGCGTGGGCCAGTAGAACCTTGATGCTAAAGGGCTTGGTCATGTAGTCGTCAGCGCCATATTCGAGGCCGCGGATGATATCTTCGTCCTGCCCGCGTGCGGTGAGCATCAGAATGGGTACGTCGGAAACCTCTCTAATGCGGCGGCATGTTTCCCAGCCGTCCATGCCTGGCATCATGATGTCCAGTATGATGAGGTCTGGTCGGTGGGCATAGAACTGGCGCAGCGCCTCCCGCCCATCGGCGGCGGTATACACCTCGTAGCCTTCTTTGGCAAAGGTGTACTCCATCAAGGGGAGCAGTGCAGGATCATCGTCAACGACCAGGACCGAGTATTCTTCCATGCCCCATGCCTCACGAGTGTCGATCGCAGTGCATCTCTCAAACATCATACCATAACTAGTGGGTCAGGGCAAAAGGTGAAGCGATACATGCCGGTGCATAGCCGTCTCAACTCTGTACCGATGTGCCAAGGAGTCAGCCGAACGAGCAGATGGTAATCGAGATGTTACCCATCCTTTGGTAGAGATTCAAGACGCCCTTCAGGATGTTGGAGAAGTGGTCGCGATGTCCAGGCTCACCTACGTCCCCGACTTGCAGCAATCGGCGATTTGGGTATAATTACGGTCGGCGATTCTGACGTCGCTGGAATGATCTAGGTGGAAACCAAAGAAAGGAGATTCAGAAATGGCTTACATCATCGATCCGGAGGAGTGCATCGCCTGCGCTGCTTGCGAGGAGGAATGCCCAAACGAGGCTATCAGCGAGGGGGATGAGGTCTACGTCATAGAGGCTGACAAGTGCACGGAGTGCGTTGGCTTCTTTGAGGAGTCGCAATGCGCACTGGTCTGCCCCGTGGATGCCTGCGTGCCTGACCCGGATCACGAAGAGAGCCACGACGACTTGGTGGCGAAGTTCAAGAAGGTGCATCCCGACAAGGAACCCAAGCTCTTCCAATAGACACAGTGAGAGCTCTGAGGGATGTTGCCTTCGAAGGCCATCGCCAGCCAAAAGCCCGGGAGAGGGTTTCGTCTGAGTCTACCCTCACCCAGGCTTTTCTTATCCCTGGTGAGTGTGTAAAGTAGATGGTGGGCCAAGAGACGGTGGATCGCCTGCTGGCAATGGATGTGGGAGCGGGGACGCAGGATATTCTGCTGTACGAGAGCGACAAGCCGCTGGAGAACTGTGTCAAGTTGGTGCTCCCCTCTAGGACCAGTATTGTGGCGGGCAGGATCCAGAAGGCCACGCGGCGAGGGAAAGACGTTTTTCTCACCGGCAACTTGATGGGAGGTGGACCTAGTGTCAGTGCCATCAAGAAGCACTTGAAGGTAGGTCTAAGGGTTCTCGCCACTCCGCGAGCGGCAAAGACCATCCGTGACGATCCTGTTGAGGTTGTGGAAATGGGGGTGGAGATCGTGGATCAACCTCCTCGGAGTGGGGTGGTCATCGTGGAGACTTGTGACGTGGACCTGTCCGCCCTGCGCCAGGCATTGGCCTTGTTCGACGTGCAACTGCCTGCGCTATACGCCATCGCGGTGCAGGATCACGGGGAGGTGATAGGGGGAGGGAGCAACCGCGAATTCCGGTTTCGACACTGGGAGAGGTTCGTTGAGGCCGGTGGCAGCATCAACGCCTTGGCTTACCAGGTAGTGCCTGACTACATGACTCGAATGAAGGCGGTGCAGCGCGATGTGCCGGGCGCTGTTATGATGGATACCGGCTCGGCGGCTATCTGGGGGGCTCTATGCGACCGGCAGGCGGCGGCCCATCAGGAGCAGGGACTGGTTGTGGTCAATGTGGGCAACCAGCATGTCGTAGGAGTTCTGTTGCAGGGGGAGAGGATCTGGGGACTGTTTGAACATCACACGGTGTTGATGGATACAGCAAAGCTGGATGATCATGTGCAGCGTCTGAAGTCGGGGGCGCTGACCAACGCAGAGGTCTTCTCTGACAACGGCCATGGGGCAGCCATTCACCCTGACTATTCGACCCTCAATCCCTTTGGGTTCGTGGCCGTTACCGGGCCCAATCGTGGCATGGCTGAGCCTCTTGGCTATCACATGGCTGCACCATACGGTGACATGATGCTGACCGGTGCCTTCGGCCTGGTTGCCGCAACTCGACGCCTCCTTGAAGGCGCGTAGGCAAGAGGAGATCAGGGGCTCAACTGGAACAGCGGAAGATGCCGACGGCCCAGTGCCTAGAGGACAGAGGCTAGCAAGGGAGCCAAGAACGCCTCGGGCGTGACTGTGGGAAAGGGAGTCGGCGTGGGTGGAGAAGGTGGCGGCAGCATGGTGATCAGAGCTCCTATGGCCATACTGACCACCACCAAGATGCTCAGGATCAAGAAGATGATCTGACTGGTCTTGCGCTTTCGCGGACGTTTTCGAGCCAAGTGCTTCCTCCCACTGTCTAACTGGCATCTTATTATACGAGAGTTCCGCTGCCATCGCAAGGTCAGGGAGCGAGCCCGGTCTAGTCTGCACTTGACATTGGTCTATAACGGTGATATTCTTAATTGTTCGTGTGACGAGTTCCAGGCCCACCGAGAGGATACGTCAGGGGGTTGTACGGCCATGTCCGCCGGAACGGCTGACGTCAAAGAACACGATGCGGGGATTTCCCAGCGTGAACTCACCGTCCTCGACGCGGTTTGCGCGCTAGCAGGAGAGTCACTGGAGCTGGAAGAGGTACTCAGCCTTGCCCTGGACAAGGTATCGGAGATCGTGGGGGTTGGGCTAGCCTGCATCCACCTGGTTGATGAGGAAACTGGAGAATTGAAGCCCACGGCGCTCAGCAGGGCAGGCGAGGATTCCCTTGGACAAGCGAGCGTAACCCGGATGGTTGGAGGTCTCGCTCAACGTGTAACAGAGACAGGACACTTGTTAGTCGTTGAGGATATCTCGTCGGCTCCAGACCGCTCAAGCCCCATCACCCAGGAAGAACCGCGTAGCTACGCCGGGGTGCCCCTCAAATGGAGGGGGAGGGTGCTAGGCGTGATCAGCGTGATCAGTCCTCAATCCCATCGATTCGCTCCAGCCCATCTAGGCTTCCTCACGACCATGGCTAGTCAGCTCGGCGGAGTCGTCGAGAATGCATTGCTCCGTGAGGAGCTTGGCAGTTCTCAGTTCCGGCTGCGAGAGCGGGTCAAGGAACTTAGCATTCTGTATGACGTCAGTCGGGAGGCTCTGGGTGCGCCGGATGTCAATTCGTTCCTGTCTCTTGTGGCACGACGATTGCCAGCCTCGATGCAGTATCAGCAAGCAGTGGCGGTCATCTTCTGCACGGCCGGCGGGAGTGGACACCTGGCTTGGTCAGACAATGTTGATGAAGCCATCGCCCAGCAGGTTCGCATTGTGCCCGGTGAGAAAACACTGGGGAGGCTTCTGGTTGACAGGGGGGTAGTCTTGGAGTACGAGATCTCCAGACTAGACGCCTTCTGGGCAGACTGCGATGTGAAATCCGTTCTCGCGGTTCCTGTGGCCGTCAATGGGCACACGGTGGGCTCGATCGGCGTGTACTATCTGAGCGACAAGTGGCGCTTCCTGGAGGAAGAGGAGTACCTTCTTCGTGGCATCTCCGAGCAGGTCTCACAGTTCATCGCCAGAGATGCAATCGAGCGGGAGAACCGCCGCCGCGCTCAAGAGATATCGACTCTCCTCGAAGCGTCCAAAGTTCTGGCTTCGGTGGTGAAGTTGGGGGACTTGCTACCTGCCATCGAAGACACTCTGATGGAGACGCTGCAGCCAGCCGATGCGGGGGCTCTTCTGCTTTTCGATGAGGGGACTGGGATGCTCACGGTAGAATCCGCCTTTGGCTACGATATGAATGCCTTGCGCAGCACAAGCCTCCGGGTTGGCGAGTCTATGTCCGGCAAAGTCTTCGAGTCTGGGAAGGCCGAAGTGTGGGCCACGGCGGAGGAGTCGGCTTCTGCCATGGACAACATGACATCCCATAACCGGAGATACTTTGTGCAGGCATCTGGGGGGTTGGATCATCCAAGAAGCGCCATCGGAGTTCCGTTGGTCTATCGCGATGAGAAGATAGGCGTGCTCGCCTTGGAGGCGTTGCGAAGTGAGGTAGGATTCTCAATCTCACACCTCCCGTTCCTCCAGGCGTTGGCGGAACTGATAGTCATCAACGTGAGTCAGATTCAACTGCTGCAACAGACGGGGCAGACCAGGGCTGCCGAGGAAGCAGACCGTTTGAAGTCGGAACTGATCGCGGCTCTAGCTCATGAAATGCGCACCCCGCTGACCTCGATACAGGGTTACACGTCCGCTCTGCTGCTGGAGGATGTGGAGTGGGATGAGGAGACCAGGGCGAGGCATTTGCAGATCATCGACGAAGAAGCCAGGGAACTGCAAGAGATGATACAGGATTTGCTGGAATCCTCGATCATCGACGCGGGCTTGTTGTTGATAGAGAAAGAACCCACGCTGATCCCGCGCGTGGTAGAGGGACTTGTCAAAGAGATGACTCGTCGCACTGCAAGGCATCGTTTTGTGATTAGCTTCCCCTCCGACTTCCCGATAGTGGATGCCGACCCTCGTCGTCTCGAACAGGTGATGCGCAACCTGCTGGACAACGCGGTGAAGTATTCACCGGATGGCGGGCTCGTCGTGGTCAGGGGCCAGGTTGCTGGTGGCGAGGTGATCGTGAGTGTGGCCGACAACGGTATGGGCATCGCCCCTGAACACCTGAACAGGCTGTTCGAGAAGTTCTTCCGGGTGAAGTCGCCGCTGGGTGACCAAGTGAGAGGGTCAGGTCTGGGACTGCCCGTGTCGCGCACCATTGTGGAGAGCCACGGAGGAAGGATTTGGGCCGAGAGCGAGCTGGGGAAGGGAACCACCATCTACTTCTCCTTGCCTGGCGAAGGATCGTACGTGGAAAGAGATCAAGATTGACCGCTGGTCAATTCGGAGAACTATGTAAGGAGAAACGTAAGGAGAAATGGAGAATGTCTGAAGAGCTGAATCCTTTTGAGATCGCACAAAGGCAGCTGGATGAGGCGGCGGAGCTCCTGAAGCTTGGCCCGGGAATGCACGCCTTCCTACGAGAGCCGATGCGCGAACTGCACGTCAGCCTGCCAGTGAGAATGGACGATGGGTCGGTCAAGGTGTTCAAGGGCTTTCGAGTTCAATACAATGATGCCCGAGGGCCTGCCAAGGGCGGCCTGCGCTTTCACCCCGACGAGACCATTGACACAGTCCGGGCTCTCGCTGCGTGGATGACTTGGAAGACGGCGGTGGTGGACATACCCCTGGGCGGCGGTAAGGGTGGTGTCATCTGTAACCCTAAAGAGATGTCTCAGGCGGAACTCGAGAGAGTGAGTCGAGCGTACATCAGGCAAGTGGGACCGATTCTGGGACCGAAGCGAGACGTGCCGGCGCCAGACGTGTATACCAATCCCCAGATCATGGCTTGGATGATGGATGAGTTTTCGGCGATGCAGGGCCATGGTGAACCAGGCGTGATCACCGGAAAGCCTCTTGCCCTCGGAGGATCCGCCGGCAGGATGGACGCCACCGCGAGGGGAGGCATGTATTGCCTGCGTGAGGCGGCCAAGATTCTGGGAATGGACCTAAAGGGTGCCACTGCTGCCATCCAGGGCTACGGCAACGCCGGCTACTATGCCCAGGTTCTGGGCGAGGAACTGCTGGGGTTGAACGTAGTATGTGTCAGCGACTCGAAAGGTGCGATCCTTCGCGAAGATGGCCTGGAGTGTGAGCAGGTGAAGGCCCAGAAGGACGAGACAGGGACCTGCGTCGGTCTCTCCGATGCTGAGATCATCAGCAACGAGGAGCTATTGGAGTTGGATGTTGACGTCCTGATCCCTGCCGCGCTGGAGAACGTCATCACAGCCGAGAACGCTGATCGGGTGAAGGCGAAGATCGTGGTCGAACTCGCGAACGGCCCGACGACTCCCGAGGCCGACGAGATCCTTCACAAGAACGGCGTGTATGTCATCCCGGACTTTTTGTGCAATGCCGGTGGAGTAGTTGTCTCCTACTTCGAGGGCGTGCAGAACGCCTATAACTACTACTGGGAGCTCGAGGAGGTCCACGACAAGCTCGACAAGAAGATGACGGCGGCCTTCAAGGCTGTTCACCAGACGGCTGAGGCCAAGAAGGTTCACAATCGCCTGGCGGCTTACTTGGTCGGAGTCGCGAGGGTAGCTGGGGCCGTCACGCTACGTGGTTGGGTGTGAGCAACTCGCCTCATGGTGTAGGCGTTGAACTGGCGAGCATGATTCCAAGCTGACAGGCGGTGGAGTGAGGAAGGAAACCATCCTCGTAGTGGATGACGAACCGCGACTGGTTAGGCTGGTGCGCGAGGTGCTCACGGCGGTGGGGTACGACGTGCTCAGTGCAGGCGAAGGCAAGGGCGCACTGGAAACCTTGGCCGTCGAGCAACCAGATCTCGTGCTGCTGGACATAATGTTGCCTGGTGGCATGGACGGCTACGAGGTATGTAGCCAGGTGAGGGAGTTCTCGGCGGTTCCCATCATCATGTTGACCGCCAAGACTCGAGAGGTAGACATGCTTCACGGCTTCGATGTCGGCGCTGATGACTACCTGACCAAGCCTTTCAACGCCAAGGAGTTGATCGCCAGGGTGAAGGCCGTATTGCGTCGCAGCAAACTGCCGGGGAAGGAGGCAATGATCGCCGCCGATCTCACATGTGGCGATCTGGTTATCAGCTTCGCTCGGCGCAAGGTGAGGGTGCGGGGCCGCGAAACCGCTCTCACGCCCACGGAGTTCAGGTTGCTGCAACAACTGGCGCTCAACACCAACCGCGTCATGCTCCACGAGGACCTGCTGACCAAGGTTTGGGGGTCGGAGTACCGTGATGACATTGATTACCTCAGAGCCTACGTGCGCCATCTGCGTCGCAAAATAGAAGAGGACCCCGCAGAACCCCAGTACATCCTCACCACACCAGGGGTGGGATATATGCTCTGCTGCCCTGAAGGAACCTGACCGTGGCCTCATAGAAGGCAGAATGGCACCGGACCCCACGAGAAACCCGTGATTTTGCACGGGTTTTTCATTTTCTACCCCCTCGTTTCTATGAGAACGCCATGGTTTCTCTGATAGAATGAAGCTGGCTTGATGTGTCAGCTTGTGAGCACTTCACACTGTTCGCCTGATACTCGTGTGGTTGGATAGGGAGTAACTGCAAGGAGGGGTAAAGGTGAGTCTCCAACCGGCGGTTGATGTCAGCGAGATAGAGGATTTGCTGAACGGCAGGAAAGATGGTGAGAACGAATCCCTGATGAGCGTTCTCGAAGACGTCCAGGCTCGGTATCGGTACCTACCGAAAGATGCTCTGATTCTGATCAGCGAGAGGATGGGTGTGCCTTTGAGCCAGGCGTACAGCGTGGCCACTTTCTATAACGCCTTCAGCTTGCAGCCCAAGGGTAGGCACGTCATTAGTGTCTGCCTGGGGACAGCCTGCATTGTGCGGGGGGCCAGAAAGGTCTTGGAGAGAGCCTCCGACAAACTGGGGATACAGCCAGGTGAAACGACGGAGGATGGCGAGTTCACTCTGGAAACAGTGAATTGCCTGGGGGCGTGCGCGCTCGGACCTGTGGCGGTGGTCGATGGCACCTACTATGGGCAGATGAGCGGCCTCGAGGCGGATGCCTTGCTCCGCGAAGTAATGGGTGAGGCTGAGACGCTGTAGCCATGACGACAGTACGAACTCCAGACGAACTGAAGCGTTTCAGAGAGACGCTAGTCGCCAGCAGGGACCCAGACAAGCTTCGCATTTCGGTCTGTTGTGGGACTGGCTGTCGGGTCTATGGGAGTATGAAGGTAAAGGAGGCGTTTTCAGAGGAGATTAACCGAAGGGGCCTGGACAACAAGATCGATATCATCAGCACCGGGTGTCACGGCTTCTGCGAAAAGGGGCCTGTGGTCGTTCTCAATCCTAGCGGGATCTTCTATCAACGCGTGGCCGTTGGTGATGTGTCGGACATTCTATCAGAGACCATGCTTGCGGGAACGGTGATTGATAGACTGCTGTATGAAGATCCGGGCACGGGGGAGAGGATCGTCCATGAACATGACGTGCCCTTCTATCAGAAACAGCGGCGACTCGTACTGGATTTGAACGGTGACATCGATCCCACAAACATAGAGGACTATGTTGCCTTCGGTGGGTATTCCGCTTTGAGCAAGGTCGTGCAGGGAATGTCGCCGGAGGAGATCATTGAGGAAGTCCGTAAGTCCGGCTTGAGGGGACGGGGGGGTGCAGGGTTTCCAACAGGCCTCAAATGGAAGCTCTGCAGGAAGGCAGAAGGAGACTCAAAGTACATTATCTGCAACGCGGACGAGGGCGACCCAGGCGCGTACATGGACCGCAGCATCATGGAAGGGAATCCTCATCGAGTGCTCGAGGGAATGATCATTGGTGCTCGCGCCATCGGTGCTCACGAGGGGTATGTGTACATCCGCAATGAGTACCCGCTGGCTGTTGAGAACCTGAGGATAGCGATAGCCCAAGCAGAAGCGTGCGGCTTCCTGGGCAAGAACATCCTGGGCTCGGGGTTTGATTGCTCGATCCACATACGACCCGGAAGTGGTGCCTTCGTCTGCGGCGAGGAGACCGCTCTGATGGCGTCCATCGAGGACAGAGTAGGTGAGCCCAAGCCACGGCCTCCCTATCCGGCGGTGAGCGGTCTGTGGGGCAAGCCGACGAACATCAACAACGTGGAGACCTGGGCCAACGTGCCTATCATCATTGAGCGAGGAGGAGATTGGTACTCTCAGATAGGGAGTGCCGACAGCAAGGGAACGAAGATATTCTCCGTGGTAGGCAATATCAACAACACGGGCTTGGTTGAGGTGCCCATGGGAGCCACCTTGTCAGAGATCGTGTACGACATTGGAGGAGGCATCCCGGGGGGAAAGGCGTGCAAGGCAGTTCAGCTAGGAGGGCCGTCGGGGGGCTGTATACCCCGAGAGCATTTCGATGTTCCCATTGACTATGAGTCCCTCCAAGAACTGGGCTCGATTATGGGTTCAGGAGGAATGGTTGTCTGTGATGAAGACACGTGCATGGTGGAGTTCGCCAGGTTCTTCATGAACTTCGTGCAAGAGGAATCTTGCGGCAAATGTGTCCCCTGCCGTCTGGGGACCAAAGCTATGCTGGACGTGCTAACCAGGATCACCGAGGGAAATGGTCAGGATGGCGACATCGAATACCTGCTGGAACTGGGAGAGCAGATCAAGGAATCCTCCCTCTGCGGCTTGGGGCAGACAGCGCCAAATCCAGTGCTCTCGACGATAAGGTATTTCCGTGACGAATACGAGGCTCACATCCAGGACGCGTGCTGTCCGGCTCACGTGTGTAAGCCTCTGATTCAGTACTCGATAGACGTGGAGGCATGCACCGGCTGTGGCCGATGCCTTCGCGCGTGTCCAGTGGAGGCCATAAGCGGGGCAAAGAAGGAAACCCACATCATAGATCAGGAGAAATGCATCAAGTGTGGGTCCTGTCTTGAGGTGTGCAAGTTCGATGCGGTCATGGTGGAGTAGAGAGGCTGTTGCGCATGATAACCTTGACGATTGACGGTCAGGAGATGGAAGCCCTGGAGGGGTCAACCCTATTGGAGGCGGCGCGAGAGAACGGTATTGAGATACCCACGCTGTGCTACCACGAGGCGCTGGAGCCTTACGGTGGGTGTCGGCTCTGTGTGGTCGAGTTAGTGGGCTCAAAGGGGTCGACGTTGGTTGCTTCCTGCGTGCACCCCGCGGAGGAGGGTGCAGTGGTGAGGACCGATTCGGAGATGGTCCGGAGATCTCGCTGTATGACTGTAGAACTGCTGTTGGCTGCCGCGCCCAACGCGAAAGTGATTCAAGACCTGGCGGCCCAGATGGGGGTTGAAGAGCCAAGGGTAAGGCTGGGGGATAACGACTGCATCTTGTGTGGCTTGTGCGTGCGAGCCTGCAACGAGATAGTGGGCGCCAACGCCATCAGCTTGGTCAATCGGGGTTTTGTGAAAGAGGTGAAGCCTCCCTTCGAGATCGGATCCAACGCCTGCATCGGCTGTGCGACCTGTGTGCTTGTTTGCCCGACGGGGGCGATCAAGCTGGACGATGTGCTCACCAACAGGTCTGTGCATGAGTGGGAGTCGGATTTCGAGGCCAGGGCGTGCAAGATCTGTGGTGACCACTACTTGGCGCCTGAGTCAAGGGAGGACTCTCAAGCGTTACTCCGTGAGGGAGAAGGCTAGCGTCAGGCTGCCTTGTTGGGAGAGGAGCGTTCGAAGTGGACCATGAGAGCGAAACCAGGATCGGGGTTTTCATCTGCGATTGTGGAAGGAAGATCGCGGAATTCCTAGATGTCGCTCAGCTTGAGAGCCGTGCGGAGGACATTCCCGACGTGGTCTTGGTGCAGCGGGAGCGATATTGCTGTTCCAAGAAAGGGCTTTATGAGATCAAGGAGGCCATTGGAAAGCACGGCCTGAACCGCATCGTTGTGGCGGGCTGCACGCCTAGGACT
Organism: Chloroflexota bacterium; assembly: GCA_030613785.1. Taxonomy (GTDB): domain Bacteria; phylum Chloroflexota; class Anaerolineae; order UBA7937; family B3-Chlor; genus JAUWLF01. Next base: position 52,186 of record JAUWLF010000007.1, read on the forward strand.
CATGAACATCTCTTCGAAGCGGCGCTGGAAGAGGCAGGGTTGAGTGGCGACCTCTTCGAGATGGCAAACATCAGGGAGCAATGTGCCTGGGTGCACGCCGACGACCAGGCGGCAGCGACTAGTAAGGCGCTTGACCTGATAAGGATGGGCGTGGCCAAGGTCGCATTGGTGCACCCGGGACAAGGGTTACAGATCAATGTAACTCCTGCCGCCCTGGTGATCGGAGGGGGAATAGCGGGCCTCACAGCTGCCTTGACTGTAGCCAATGGAGGCTTTCCTGTCATATTGGTGGAAAAGGAGGAGCGGCTGGGAGGGCAAGTTGCAAAACTACACAAGCTCTATCCCGGCGATCGAAGCGCCAGGGAGTTCGTTGGACAGAGAGTAGAGTCAGTGAAAGATCATCCGGCTATTGAAACCTTCCCTGGCGGGAGGGTGGTGGACATCAGTGGTTCGGTTGGGGACTACCGGATCACCGTTGAGCAGGAGGGTGGGACGTCCAAGCTCAACGTGGGTGCTATCATCGTCGCCATTGGGGCTCAGGAGTGCAAGCCGGATGAGAGGTTTGGACATGATGGAGCCAGGGTCATCACCCAGCTCGAGCTAGAGGAGGCACTGCGAGAGCGGACGGTGGATGCGCAACGAATCGTAGTAATCCTGGACGGGGCGGGCATGCCTGGGCGCTCAGCCCTACCAGCCACGACTGCGTTAAAGAACTCCATCCTGTTGAAGCGTGGAGACACGAAGATGGAGGTCTCGGTACTGTACAAGAGCCTGAGCGCTGATCTCAGCGAGAAACAGATTAGAGAAGCGAGGGATCTGGGAGTGCGTTTCGTTAGATATGGCGAGCGGGCAACACCGATTGTGAAGGACAAGGCGGTGGAAGTGTACGACCAGGCACGTGGTGAGGAAGCGATCATACCTTACGATCTGCTAGTGCTGGCGCTGCCTCTTGTTCCCAGGGAGGATGTCGCGAAGACGGCCACTTTGCTTAGAACGTCGCTAGACAGAAATGGTTTCGTCCTGGAGCCGAACGTGCGACTACGGCCGGGGACTTATGTGCCAGATGGCGTCTACGTTTGCGGCAGTGCTCACTATCCGGCGGGTGTGGACGAGAGCGTGTTCCAGGCCTACAGGGCAGCTGCCAAGACGTTGCACTATCTGTCCGAGGGGCGTGTTGGCAGCGAGGCGGCCCCAGCTATGGTGATCGAGGAACTCTGCACGGGATGCGGTATCTGTGTAAGGGCTTGTCCTTTCCAAGCGATCAGCATGGAAGAGAGGAACGGAATCCTCAGCGTCTGCAGGATTGAGCCCTCACTGTGCAAGCGCTGTGGCAACTGCGTGGTGGAGTGTCCAGTGAAGGCCATTGTCATGGAACCCTACACGGATAGGGAACTGATTGCTCAGATCAATGCTGCTTTGGCTTTCCCTGCCGGCGCTCAACCGCGCATGCTGGCTTTCTTGTGTGAGTGGAGTGGCTATGCGGCGGCGGACCTGGCTGGGGCTGAAGGACGTCAGTATTCGGCAGATGTCCGGATCATCCCGTTGGGTTGCTCGGCACGGTTCGACCCTTATCACATCCTCTGGTCTTTCCTCCAAGGTGCCGATGGCGTTCTGGTGGGCGCTTGTGATCCGGGGATGTGCCACTACGTGGAAGGCAATCGGTATGCCAAGCAGAGGGTTGAGACGCTTCGGAAGATGCTGAAGGAGAGTGGGTTTGACCCCAGAAGGCTGAGTCTGCACTGGTTCAAGCCGGATGATGCACAGGGGTTCGTTGAGGCTGTGACGGAGTTCACGGAAGAGATTGAGCACCTGGGGCCTAGTCACCTGCACTCAGGCAGCGTAGGAGCCTGGGATGCTCCTCTCATCACTGCTTCCCTCTTATCACCAGCCATGGCGGGCAAGTCATAGAGCAGGGGGATACGTTATGTCGAAGCTGTTGGAAAGGGACGTCTGGGTACTGGACAGGTGTGCTGGCTGCGGCCTCTGCATCGCTACTTGCTCCAAAGGCATGCTGTACTGGGATGGGGAAGGAGGACATCCGGCAAAAGAGATGAGGCAGAAAACCATCGGTCTGACCACGATTCCCTTTGATAGTTGCACTTTCTGCCGGGCGTTTTGTGAGCAGACCTGTCCCCGGCTCCACGAGTGGGAGGGATTGCCGGCCAGACAAGTGGTGTCCGCAAAGACCAAAGGCGTCACGGACAGCGGCGAGCCCAACGAAGTGATTAGGAATCTGTTGATCGCTGGCCTCTCGGCGGGCCTGATTGATGGGGCAATCATGAGCTGTATGGATGGGTGGACTGTGCAGCCCCTAGCCAAGGTCTTGACGAGCGTGGAGGAAGTCGCGGATTGTCTGGGCGTGCAAGGGCTGTGGGTGCCCACGTTGGGCGTGCTCAATGAGGCGGTCTACGAAAGGAAGCTTCGCAGAATCGCGGTCATCGGGGCTCCGTGTGCGAGCGAGGCGATCAGAACGCTGCTGGCTTCACAGGACGAGAGACTGAACCCGTACAAGGAGGCGATAGCGCTGACGATTGCCACCTTCTGCACGGGGGTGTACTACCCGAGGCCTGTGTTCGAGTACCTCGAGGAGATGCTGGGCATTTCCCGCCAGGATGTGAAGAGGGCGTATGCGTCACCACGGGACAAAGAACTGAGGGTGGTGCTGTGGAATGACTCAACGAAGACGGTCCCTCTAGCCAAGATAGAAGGGCATACCCGGCCAGGCTGCGCCAGTTGTGATGATTTCCTGGGGGAGTCGGCCGACATCAGCGTGGGCAAGGTGGGTGCGAAAGATGAGCATTGCACACTCATGACCCGGAGCGAGGTTGGCGATCAATGCCTGCAAAACGCGCTCGATTTTGGACTGCTGGAGGTGGTGGACGAAGTGGATGAGGAGGCCTTGAGGAGAGCGAAGGAGGACAAGGAGCGCAGAGACAGAGCTGAAGCCTTCGATGAACTGATGTTGACGATGTTGGATGCTCTGAGGGAGCCTCAGAAACAAGCTGAGGTCAGGGAGAAGTTCGTACGACTGTATGAGGTGGATCGCGTGCCTGAACGCACAGAGGAGGGACAGCGCTATGACCCATGTGCTGGATGTCAAGGGTAAGGAGCTCAGAGCCGCGAGCAATCAGTTGAAGGAGGCACTCGCCAAGAACCCGACCACCGTGAAGAACGCCTCTCACTTGCACGGCCTGTGCGGAGGGCTCAAGTCCGGGGACGTGACCATACAGGGCGACAGTGGCGACTACTTGGCTGTGCTCAATGATGGAGCTGTCATCAGAGTGACCGGCAGCGCTGGCAAGTATGTGGCCGATAATATGACCGAAGGAAAGGTTCTGGTCGAAGGGGATGCCGACTACGGAGCGGGTCAGTATTGCTATGGCGGTACTGTGGTCGTCAAGGGTAGCGCTGGCGACTTCGCCGGCACCATGAACAAGGGAGCGACCATCATCGTCGGTGGAGACGTAGGTGATGAGGTTGGTACGTACATGGTTGGTGGAGATGTGGTTATCGCGGGTGACGCTGGACGGAATCTCGGCAATTATCTGATCAGAGGGAATATCTATATCAAAGGGGATTGGGCGAGTTTGGGGCATAACTGCAAGGTCGAAAACGTTGCCGCTGAGGACGGCCAGAGGTTGGAGGCGCTGTTGGCAGAACATGGCATGGCTGGGAATGGGAAGGATTTCCGGAAGATAACACCTGTGTCGGACAAGCCCTTCTACTCTCATGAGGAGGCAGAACAATGACCACTGTTGGTGCGTTCTGTGTGACTCTTGATCGAGAGCGATGCATAAACTCTCGCATGCCTGGGAAGTGCGCCGCTTGCGTAGAGGTATGTCCGTACGGGGTCTTCAGTCTCAATGGCCACAACGAGGTGGTGATACAGAACTACAACACGTGTGTAGGTTGCCGGATATGTGTGGAGTTCTGTCCTGAGGATGCCATCCGTATCAACCCCGCGGAGTCGGAGATCGTTTCCAGATATCCATGGACTTTTGGGGCCATGGAGGAGATCCATCATAAGGCATTGACGGGAGACTATCTGCTGAGAGGCTTCGGCACGATGGGACCTACGCCCCACTTCGATAACATCGTGGTGGTGCCTTCACAGCTTGCCTCCCCTGCCCCGAGGGACAAGTATCGCGAGGAATGCAACATGGAGGTCGTCATAGGTGAGGAGACCTGCGAGAAGCCTATCAGACTGCAGTATCCCCTCATCTTCCCAGCCATGTCGTACGGCGCTCTTTCCAAGGAGGCGAAGCTGGCGCTGGCTATCGGGGCGGCCAAGACGGGCATCATGACCAATACCGGCGAGGGCGGCGTGGTCGAAGAGGAACCGTATTACGCCAAAGGCTTCGAGAGACCGAATGGCTCTAGACAGAGGTGGCGTCCGGGAGGCTACCTGGCGATCCAGTGGTCCACAGGGCGATGGGGCGTATCGGCCGACTATGTCAACGCCGGCGATGCCGTGGAAATCAAGATTGGGCAGGGGGCGAAACCAGGAATGGGGGGGCACCTCCTGGGAGAGAAGGTGACGGAGGACATAGCCAGGATCCGTGGCATACCTGTGGGCAGCGATGCCCTTTCCCCGTGCCGGTACTATGATGTCCTGGCCCCTGAGGATATCAAGAAGCAGGTTGATTTCTTGAGGGACATTACCAACTACGAGAAGCCGATATTGATGAAGCTGGGGCCTAGCAGGCCCTACGAAGATGTGAAGATGGCAGCTCTGGCTGGCGTGGATGCCATCTCGATTGATGGCCTCGTCGGCGGAACCGGTTGCTCACCGGATGTCGTGACGCAGGGCGTAGGCATACCTACCATTGCTTGCATAGGGCCAGCCGCCAGGGCCCTCAAGGATCTGGGGTTGCACCGCAAGGTGAAGCTCTTCGCGCTGGGTGGCATGAGGAATGGATTGGATGCCTTCAAAGCCATAGCCATGGGCGCCGACGGGGTGGGTTTCGGCACAGCGGCTCAAATAGCTATGGGGTGTCGAGGCTGTATGGCTTGCCATCAAGGCGACTGCCCCTACGGCATCACGTCCCAGAACCCTAAGATGACTGAGGGTCTGGATCCCGAAGAGATCGGTCAGCGCCTGGCGAACTTCATCAGGGCTACGGCAGAGGAGGTCAAGATTCTGACCATGCTCTCGGGGCACAGTGACATACAGGAGTTGAGCGAGGAAGACCTACGGGCACTGGACGTAAACACTGCTGCCATAACTGGTTTGAAGCTGGTGGGCTATGAGCGTGCTTTGCCCTGGTGGGAGAATGGCCAGGGAAGCTAGTACGCTGCTTGGCAGCGGAGACCTGCTGTTGTGCGGACTGCTCAGCTCCGAGTGGGGACACACAGGCGTGAATGGCGCATCACTACAGCGGTTGTTGAAGGCAATACTACCAGGAAAGGAGAAAAGATGAACGCGGTTACTGCTGGTGCTGTCATGACACGTGAAGGAGGCGAGATGGGCACGGTCAATATCGATGCCGCTGCAATCGGCGGTATGGTGGAGAACGCTCTGGTGTTCTGCGCCCAAAAGGCGCGGCTGCAGGATGGAGAGGATGCCGTGAAGGCCATCCAAAGCGGAGATTGTGTTACCTGTGGCTACCTGAGGTACGGCCTATGCAAGGGGATTGGCGAATACCTGGGTAGTATAGACGACTCGGTGCGGGCGGTGTATGCCTACGATCCTGACTATTGCACTGATGCGCACCACCTTGATGGCCGGGAGCGAGCGGGTGAGCGGGGGATCAACGTTGTTGTCTCCGTGGATCACAGGAGCGCTGCTTTGACTTCCATTGTCGCGTCCCTGGAGGACGCTGTGAGGGAGGGTGTAAGGCCTCTTGTCTGCTCCAAGGCCAATGGTTCCTGCTACGCTCTGGATGTGAAAGTCGCGGATGCGGAAGAAGTGGCCTCCAGACGGGGCTACGGAGCGCTTATCTCCTCTCTCTACGTGGCACCGCTCAAGGTCTGGGCGAGGGGCGAATAGTCAACGCGGCTTCGCCGGAGTCCTGGCAGCGCTGGCACGAACCGTGTTGAGGCAGGAATTGGAGACCGGGACATTCTTCTTTCTCCTTACATTCCCGCAGCGCGGGTGCTAACCCGTGCTGCGGGGGCAACCTCGTCCCCAGTAGTCGGGATGAGCCACGCCCAAGCGCAAGAAACCCCGATGTCGCGTGGCCGCTTCTGGGTAGAAGCCTCTGTGGGTTGGGTCAGGGAATCTGCGCGTTTCTCCTCCAAACACTGTTGCTCGCCAACCGAGCGCCGGCTGCCGCAGGCCGACCAGAAGTTCCGGCCCTTCTCCGCAGCCTCAGTTCTCGCGAGGACACCCGGAAGGGTGATCTAGAAGGCTTCTAACGTACCCCGACGCTTGGCCAGCATCTCGAACCAACTGAAAAGCAGGTAGCCTGTGGCGACATAGCACATGCCGATCAGGATCTCCCCGGCCAGGAAAGGAGCTACTTCCACGAGATTGGCACCGGCGATGACCTGGCGAGCAGCTTGGATGCCTCTGGTCAGAGGCAGGAGGTGGGCCGCTCTCTGGACCCAAACGGGGAAGTTCGCCAGGGGCACATTGGCGCCACTGAAGACCAGTAGCAGGAAGTAGACGGTGTTGTTGATGAACATGACGTTCACCGTCACCAGGCTCAGACAGCCCATCAGCAGACCGAAGCCCGCGGTGCTGACTGTGGTGATGAGGATGGTGAGTGCCAGAAGTGGCAGATCTGCCTTTGAGTAGTCAACCCCTAGAAGCAAACCAGCCCAAACGAGACCCATGATTACTCCCAGCATACCATCGAGGATGTGGACGAGGGATCTTCCCAAGAAGGTGAGCAGGCGGTTCGCAGGGCTGCCGAAGAGATAGATCAACGTACCCTCGTTGCGTTCCCCACCAATGCTCATGGTGACTCCGTAGATGCCGCTCATGGGCGTCAACTGTATGGCGTTACCGATGGCGTAGAAGCTGGCGGTGTCGGGGCCGGTGGCGAAGGTGCCCAGCAAAGTGAAGAACAGTATCTGGCTGAGGGGCGCTATGACCTTCGTGGCGAGATATGGCTCCAATCTGAACCAGCGGAATAGGGCCTTGTAGGAGAGAACCGCGCCACTGAAGAATATGCGAGCGGAGTTCGAGAACCTCTTCATACCAGTAGGTACCTCACATCAAGCTCAGAGTGGCATCCACACGTGCCCGACGAAGCACGACAGTGAAAAGACGGTAGGAGATCGCGATGTATGCGCCGCCGAGAAGCAGCATCATGGCCCAGCACAGGAGTATGTCAGGCACAGTAGCCAGCCCGCTGCTTGTGAGGTGGAGTGCTCTGGCCGCCCAATAGGGCGCCAGAATGTAGCTGACCGGGTTCGTTCAGCCCGGCAGCAGTAGGATTGGGAACAGGAAACCTCCCAGGATGTACATCGGGTATTCCAGGGCGTTCACCCAGCCGGTCAGAGACAGGTTGACCGCCATCAGGGGCGAGATTAACAGACCAAAGGATATGAAGGCCAGCATGGTTATCACCAGAGAGGCGAAGAAGGGAAGTGGCTGCGCGATGGTCAGGGGGAGGCGGAACACGAGGGCCGCCACAGAGTAGCTACGTATCATGGAAAGGAGAGACACGCTGACACTAGCCAACGTCTTGCCGATGACGACGGTGCCCGAGGAAGTTGGGCTGGCCACTATGCCTTCCAGGGTCCCCATGAACCGCTCGGTATTGATATTGAAGGTCCCTCTGAAAAGCAGACTGGTCCATAACCCCGTCATGCCGCTGCCGACGACTACATAGATGCCACGGGAGATGTCTTGTCCCTTCAGCATGTAGATGGCCATGGTCGCGATGAGCAGGGGCTGTATCACCACGCCGAAGATCATGAACAGGTCTACAGCCTGCTGCTTGATGTCCAGTACGAAAGCAATGCGAACGACTCCGCAGGTTCGCTATCATGCTGCTCCTCCCACCAGGCGGACGTAGGCGTCCTCCAGAGTCGGTTCTCGGACGCTCACTTTCCCCATCCTGATGCCGTTACCATCGAGGCTGTGCAGGATCTGGGGCACAATGGCCGAGCCAATCCTCGAATGTATGAGCAATGCTTGTTTCTGGTCCCGATCTTCCACCGATACTGTGTCCACCTCCGGCATTTGCCGTAGTTGGTCCACCGTCTCATGCCCGATGCCGAATACTTCCACCTCGACGATGTGGAGATCTTCCGCATGACGCTTCAAGCCCTCGGGGGTGTCCAGGGCCACTATCTTGCCGTGGTTGATGACCGCGACACGTTCGCAGAGGGCATCCGCCTCGAACATGTAGTGAGTGGTCAGCAAGACCGTCTTCTCCTGGGCCACCAGATCTCTGATCACCTGCCTCAATTCGCGCGCCCCTACGGGGTCTAGTCCCATGGTGGGCTCGTCGAGAAAGAGGACCTGTGGGTCGTGGAGGAGGCAGCGGGCGATGTGCAATCGCTGGCGCATGCCCCGGGAATAGCCCTCTACCTTCTCGTCCTCACGGCCGGCGAGACCGACTAGTTCCAGGAGTTCCGATATGCGTCGCTTGGCCACATCGGGATCCACGTGGTACAGGTCTGCGAAGTAGCGCAGGTTGTCCTTCGCTGAGAGGCGCCAATACAGGCCGCGTTCGCCGCCGAAGATGAAGCCAATCCGGGGCCTGATGGCGCTTGCTTCTTTCACCACATCGTGGCCGAGAACGGCGGCCGTCCCACTCGTGGGAATGAGCAAGGTAGTGAGCATCTTGACGGTGGTTGTCTTACCGGCCCCATTGGGCCCCAGGAGCCCGAATAGCTCGCCGTCTCGGACCCCAAAGGAAATGCCGTCAACGGCGACCACCTCCTTCGTTCGTCGGCGTATCGTGCCGATGGTGGCTCGGAAGACTCGATGTAGGTCGTGTACTTCGATGGCGTCCATGTGTTCTCACCTCCGCAATGGGCTGTCACTCATCTGAGTTCCCCTCATCCCTGTGAGAGTCATGGTTCCCGCCGGGGGTGGCAGAAGCTGGGCCGGCGGGCGTGATCGCGAACCGCTTCTTGCCCCCGGCCATCTTTCCGATGAGGAGGAAGGCCACAGCAGAGACCAACCCTATGGCGGCCATGACGGGCCAGATGAGGATGGGGCTTAGCCTATCGTTTATCATACCACCAGCCACGGGACCGAGTCCAAAGGACAGACCCCAAGTCATACCGTACACCCCCATGTAGCGGCCTCGCATGTCCTCTGGGGCCACATTGGCGACGAAGGCTGTTGAGGCGGGAGCGAAGATCAGCTCACCGATGGTCACGATCACCATGCTCAAGAGGAACGTGCCGAAGCTGCTGGAGAAGGCCACGGCTCCCACGCCCAGGGCCGTGAACAGGGCGCCCCATGCCATGGCAGATCCCATGCGATAGCGTCTCAGGACACGTGTTATGGGGTACTGGAAGAGCACTACCATGGCTGCATTCGTGGCCATGATCAGCCCAAACTGACTCTCGAGTATCTGGTACTGATCTTTGATATAGACGGGGAAGATGGTCATCATCTGGACATAGGCTATGCCCATCACCGCGAAGGCAAGACAAAAGAGCAGGAAGGTGCGGTCTCGCAGCAGATAGCCATAGCCGCCGTTTCCAGGTCCCGAATTGCGACTGGCCTCCTCGGACTCCGGCTTGGTCTCCCTGACGAAGAGCAGGATGATGAGGAAGTACAAGGCTGAGGAGACGGCAGCGGCCAGGAAGGAGATGAAATACGAGCGAGTGGCGATGAAGCCGCCGATGGCGGGGCCGATGGCGATCCCCAGGTTCGACACAATCCGTATCAGGCCGTAGGCCTCCACTCGTTTCTCGGACCGGACAATGTCCGCGACCATGGCGTTCATGCCCGGGTTGTACATGGAACCGAAAAACCCAGAGATGACAATGAGAATTACGAAAGAGGGGAGGGAGTTGGCCAGTCCAAGCCCGACCATGACGATGGCCCGAGTGCCCAGGCTGACGGTCATGGCCATCTTCCTCCCGAAGCGGTCCACCAAAGGCCCTGCCACAAGCTGGGAGAGCAGACCAGCCGCAGCGCTCGCGGCCAGGACCAAGCCCACCACGGTCAGTGGAACGCCCAGCTTGTCGTGAACGTAGATGGTCATGAAGGGCCATATCAGACTGGTGCCGCTGGCGCTCACCAGCGTGCCGAAAAACAGAACCCAGAACTGCCTGGGATAGCCCGACAGAGCCGCTTTGAGCCTCGATGTCACTTGTCTTGCTGCTCCTGTTCGTACAGGTAGGCCATGAGCTGCGCTGAGAGGTTCTTTATCTCGCCGCGGCGCGCTTCGTACGCGATGTGGTTGTCCATCGGCCTTTCCTCTATCAGACTCGCCTCCTTGAGGATGCGCAGATGGCGCGAGACCGACGGCTGAGAGATGTGGCAGATCTCAGCCAGCTTCCGTCCATATAGCTGAGGCTCTCGTACGATCCACTTCAGCAACCGCAACCGTGTCTTGTCGCCCAACGCCTTTCCGATGGCGATGATGTCCTCTTCGAGTTTTCCCAACTCCTCCCGGCGCTGTTCCGTGAAGTGACAGTCATAGATCACGGTGATGGAGCCATATCCGTAGAACATCAGGTGAGGGGGGCCAAAATGCGATGGCACCAAGACTATCTCCCTCGTGGAATACCCTCGCGGAATCTGCTCAGGAAGCTCAGACTTGCCAGACAGCTTCCTCACGAACTCCTGCGCATCTTGGCGGGACAAGGCCATCGATTTCTCAGCGATGCTCTCGTCCCAGGTTTCATGGCATGCTTTGCTCTTCTCTTTGAAGTGGACGGTCCAGTACCGTCTCCACAGTCTCACTATTCTCGCTTTGAATGTCTCCGGTTCAGCCAACAGCTCCAGGTACCCTGCCGTTCGATATCTCCTCTTGGTGTGAGCAGACACTTCCTGGAAGGCATGGGTGATGAGGGATAGCAACGACTGCTCGTTCGGTTCCAGTCTTGCCATCTCCTCAGGTGTGGCCAGGCGGCCGAGTACGTAGAACAAGAACTGGGGGACGCTCAACTGCTCCACCCAGTTGAGAAACCCGTCAACGTCGTGGTGGTCAGGATAGTCAATGGCCAGTTCCATCAATAGGATGCCGTTCTCAAAGCGGCCATACAAGAAGTCCAGATCGTCCAGTACGTCCTGCGGCAATACAGCATTGGTCTGCTCGACCCAGCTCTCGTGGCGCCGGCTTGGATGCTGCAAGGCCCCTAGACTGAGCAACATCTCATATATGGTGGAGGTTCGAAAAGTGATCATAGAGCGGAACTCGTCCGTGTCCGTAGCTACTAGTGGTGCCATGATGCCTCTCCTACAGGTTATGTGCCAGGAACCGATATCGTTCGACGCCGCGATGCGCAGTTCTTGTACACAAGAGGTATGAGGAGTATAGTCTATTCGCTAATTGTCTCATAGCTTATAGCGTATTGTCTCCTGCTTGTCAAGCTCCCGGAGTCCGACAAACCTTGAACCTGGGCAGGATATGTTTGACTTTGCATCCACAGGCAGCTAGAATGAGTATGGTGGCTCACCATCAGTTGGTATGAAGAGCAGAGATCATGGTTCGTGCCTTGAGAGAGAAGCTACGGGGATGTGTCTATCGGCGGTGGGTTTGCCTGGTAGCTGCCTTCTGGGTGCTTGTGACGGTGACGCTCCTGGCGTGTACATCCCTTCCTGCGGTTCTGAGTCCCACCTCTGAGTTGGGAGCCAGGGAGACAGTAACGCCCATCATAGTGGTGGTCACCCCAACATCGCTTCCTCAGGCGATGGTGGATGAGGCCAGCGCCGAGGATCGGCTGCTGATCAACATCTATGAACGAGTCAACCCGGCTGTCGTGAACATAGAGGTCATCAGGCCTGTAGCCCCGACGTCCCACAGCGAATTTTTCCAGGAGGGCGAGGGCTCTGGGTTCATCATTGACCAGGAAGGTCGGATCGTCACCAACCACCACGTGGTCGAAGGCGCGGAGGAGGTGCAGGTGACACTACACGACGGCACTATAGTGGAGGCTGAGGTGCTGGGCACGGACGCCCATAGTGACTTAGCGGTGATAGACATAGATTTCCCTCCCGAGGCCCTACGCTGGGTGGAGTTGGGAGATTCAGACCTGTTGCAGGTTGGGCAGCGAGCGATAGCTATCGGCAACCCCTTTGGCCTGGAAGGGACTCTGACCACTGGCGTCATTAGCGCGCTGGGCCGGACACTGCCTGCTGAAACTCTGTTCGCCATCCCGGAGGTTATACAGACCGATGCGGCCATCAACCCGGGCAATTCGGGAGGGCCCCTGCTGGATGCCCAGGGATCGGTCATAGGGGTCAATACAGCCATAAGAACGACGACTGGAGGCAATACCGGGGTGGGGTTCGCAGTGCCCATCAATCTGGCAAAACGGGTGATCCCACAGCTTATCGCTCAAGGATACTATGACCACCCGCAACTGGGCATCAGGGGAGTCTCCATCACCCCCCTGCTAGCGGACGAGCTGGATCTGGTGGTCGAAAGGGGAATCTTGGTATCGGAGGTCACAGCCAACAGTGCTGCCGAGAAGGCGGGAATGCGTGGTGGATCGGGAGAGGTGCAGATCAGAGGCGATCGTATCGTCGCGGGCGGAGACATCATCATCAGGATCGACGACAGGGAAGTGGTCCAGTTTGAGGATCTGCTGTCCTACCTGGTCATGGAAACGGAGGTAGGGCAAGAGGTGGCGGTAGGGATCATTCGAGACGGGGACGAGCAAACCTTGAAGGTGGTGCTGGCAGCCCGTCCGTGAACAGGCTTCCCGGATGGGAGATGGCATCGGCTGTGTCCTTTTCCATCACCTGCGGTAGAGAACGAGGAGAAAGACCTGGAATCTGGGGAGCTGGCTAGGGAACTGGTAAGAGCGATTAGTGATAAGAAGGGTTCGGACATCGTGTTGTTTGATGTCCGAACCGTGTCGTTGCTGGCCGACTATTTCATCATCTGTAGCGGGGACACCGAGCGACAGGTCAAAGCCATCGTTGACGATGTGATCGAGAGGGCCAAGGATCTCGGCTTCAAGCCACTCCAGACCGAGGGCGCGCCGGCGTCTGGCTGGATGGTCTTGGACTACGGCAACGTCATCGCGCACATATTCTTGCCCCCTCAACGAGACTACTACCAGTTGGAGGAGTTGTGGAGCGATGCTCAGCTAGTGGTCAGGATACAGTGAGGCGACTCGGAGCAGTCTAGCAGAAGCTCTCTTTCAGCCTTCCCCACAATCTCGGCAGCTCCTCCGCGGCCGGACCCAAGATGACTTCATCCGCCCACGGTGATAGGGGCGTCTTCTCCAAGTTCACTTCAATTAGATATGCTCCACTGTCTTTGGCGATGGCTGGCAAAGAGGCCGCTGGCTGCACCACGGCAGAGGTGCCCACCACCAGCATCAATTGACACCTCTCCACTGCTCGGTAGGCCGCCGAAATCCTGTCAGGATCGAGAGACTCGCCGAACCACACCACATGAGGCCGTAGAGGGGCCCCGCATGAGCACATGGGCGGTATCTGAGGCAGTGGCACATCGTGGTTCTCGGAGGTGGCGTTCTCAGCTGTGCAGCGCATCTCCCAGATGTTACCGTGCAGCTCCACTATACGGCTGCTACCGGCGCGTTGATGCAAACCGTCCACGTTCTGAGTAATGAGTACGAAGTCCTCACAACGCGTTTCCATGTCGACCAGAGTGCGGTGAGCCGCATTGGGTTCGCAACTGGCAATCAGTCCGCGTCTCCAATCATACCATTCCCAAACCAGGATGGGGTCACGCTGAAAAGCCCCGGGAGTTGCCAGTTCTTCGGCGCGGTACTGACGCCAAAGCCCATCTTTCCCCCGGAAGGTCGGCACGTTGCTCTCGGCCGATATGCCGGCACCTGTCAGCACCGCTACTGAATCGAAACGTCGGGCCATCAAGTCTTCACCGCGCTGACGGGCTAGAACATGACGTCCTCAGCGGCACTATTGTAGAAGCAGAGCTCCTCTTTGGAGAACCAGTAGCCAATCTCGTACTCTGCCTCCTCCGCGTCGCTGGAGGCGTGGACCAGGTTCCTGACCGCTCTTTTCAATTCGTTGGCCACGATGGGCGAGGTGATGGAGAAATCGCCTCTGATTGTCCCCGGGTCGGCGAAAGCGGGCAATGTGAAACCACACATCTTCCTAACCACGCTGATGGCGTGGGCACCCTCCAGGGCCAGCGCCACGATGGGCCCCGAAGTCAGGTAATCCACGTTCCATCCCTTTATCATGTTGCCGATCTTCACGGGGTCGTCAGTGCCCAGTTCCTGGATGGGGTCTTTGCCCTGCTCACGATAAGTCTCCAGCGTCTTTTCGCCCATGCCTCTGATCCATTCAGGCGTATTGGGATAGTGGTTCTCAGAGAACTCCCGTGAAACCTTGACCATCTTCAATCCCACGATTTTCAAGCCTGCCTGCTCAAACCTGGCCAGTACTCTTCCCACTAGCCCTCTCCTGACCCCATCGGGCTTGACCAGTACCAGAGTTCTCTCTTGCAAGTCCGGTCTCATTGCGCTTTTTCTCCGTTATCCTCCCACATCGTAAGGGCGCATGGAAAAGCCACACGCCCTTGAGTAACACGGGACGATGCTCACCTTGGTAAGCGTCAACTTCCCAGCCTCACTCTGAGCCAGCGATACTCGCTCAGCGCCTTTTGAAGACGACCACCCTTCATGTAGGCGTCGGCCAGCAACTCGTGGGTGGGCAGATGATCGGGAGCATCGTCAACAGTGGCTTCGAGATCATCTATCACGTCATCGAAGAGACTACTCCCATAGGAGATTAGCTCGCTGTAGTGGAACAGTGCCTGATCCAGGTCCCCCATCTGTGCGTAGGCGCGAGCCAGCGCCAGGCGGGCGTCGTGATCTCTGGGGCGGGAGGTCAGATGCTCCAGGTAGTCCTCGATGGTCCAGGCTGCCCGATCCGCCTCCTCCTCGATCTGGTCAGCTGGAGGGGCTACTTCCGCCAGCGGTTCCCGTGGCACGGCCTGTATCGGCGGCTGCTCTTCCTCGACGAATGGTGGCACTACCTCCCGTGTGAGGACAGGCTCAACTTCTTCCTTAGCCATTGGTGCTGGTGGCCGCGCCAACACTTCCTCGGCCGGGGCCTCAGCTTCCTCCGATGGGATGGCTGTCTTGTGTCTCTCAGCCTCTGCCCTCAGCTCCAGCAACCAGGCTGGCAGTTCCTCTTCATCAGTTGGCATCTCTTCCAGACGGGCCTCGAGTTCCTCCGAGAGGAGTGTGACCTCTCCTGCCGCAGCCTCCGCCCTCAGTTCCTGCAGCCAGGAAGGCAACTCCCCTTCCTCAGTTGGCGCCTCTACTTCCCGAACGGTGGGCTCGATCTCCTCCGGCCGGGCCTGAGCTTGCTCTGGCGTGGGGACTGCTTCCTCCTTCTCAGCTTCAGTCCTCAGATCCTCCAGCCAGGATGGCGCTTCTTCTTGCTCAATGGGCGCTAGGGCCTCTGGAAGACGAGCATCAGCCTGCTCCGGGGGAGCCGCGACTTCTTCTGGTGCTGACTCAGCTCTCAGTTGCCGCAGCCAGGATGGTATCTCCTCTTCGGAGATGGCCACTGCTGCTTCCTCAGTAGGAGCCTCAACTTCCTGTGGGCCAACTTCCCCTTCCGCTGTTGGGCGCTCCGCACTCAAGTCACGGAGCCAAGAGGGCATCTCCTCTTCCGAAATCGGCACCGCTGCTTCCGCAGGGAGAGCCTCGGCTTCCTCAGATGGAGCGAGGGCCTCTTCCTTGGCCTCAGGTCCCAAGCCCCGGAGCCAGGTCGGTATCTCTTCTTCCTCGACGGTCCTTGCTACTTCTTCTATGGGAGGCTCAACTTCCTTTGGAGCGGTCTCCGCCTCTTCTCTGGCTGCTTCTGCCCTGAGTTCTCGTAGCCAAGGTGGCATCTCCTCTTCCGGGATGGGCATCGCGGCTTTCTCCGCAGGAGCGGAAGCTTCCTCTGGAACGGCGGCTGGCTCTTCTTCCTCAGCCCCGGCTCTCAGACCCCTGAGCCACGTAGGTGCCTCTTCCTCCTGGACAGCCTCCGCTGCTTTTTCGGTCGGAGGTCCGAGTTCTTCCGAGGGAAGCTCCACCTTCTCCTCGGCGATCTCAGCCCTGAGATCCAGGAGCCAGGACGGCACTTCTTCTTCCTTGAGAGGAACCACTGCCTCGCCAGCAGCAGCCTCAGCTTCCTCGACGGGAGCCTCTGTCTCCTCCTCCGCGGCCTCGGGCCTCAGTTTCCGCAGCCAGGTCGGGATCTCTTCTTCCGGGGTAGGCA
Organism: Chloroflexota bacterium; assembly: GCA_030613785.1. GTDB lineage: Bacteria > Chloroflexota > Anaerolineae > UBA7937 > B3-Chlor > JAUWLF01. Next base: position 68,486 of record JAUWLF010000007.1, read on the forward strand.
CTGCTGCCTCGGCGATCGGGACTTCACCTTCGCCCAACGCAGCTTCCAGTTCCTCTTTCGCGGCCTCAGGTTTCAGTTCGCGCAGCCACGTCGGTACTTCTTCCTCATCGAAAGATGGTGCTACTGGCTCAACCTCCTCCGAGGGACCTTCCACCTTCCCCTCAGCGACCTCTTCTGGCACTGCCTCCTCAGCTATCAAGGCTTTCGATCGCTCCATCCAGGCCATGATCTCCTCGATGGAGGCCGATTCGTCAGGCATAGTCTCGTGCAGGCGAGCTAATGTCTCCTCACTCATCTCCACTTCCTCTTCCTCGATGGTGGGAGGTTCTTCCTGTGGAGTTGCAGCCACTGGAGACTCTCTCTCTGTTTCCTCCAACGACGGCTCCATCATTTGCTGTTCCTCCTCTGCTGCAACTTCTTCAGAGAGATCTGCGGTCCCATCACCAAGGCCCGTGACCTCAGCTTGACCAGGCTCTCCTTTCAGTTCGCCTAACCATGGTGGTATGTCCTCCGCCTCAAGAGTGACTTCCTCCTCGGATGGGACAGACTCGTCCGCCTCTGCTCTCGAGGTCTGAAGCCAATCCGGAGTCTCCTCTTCCGCAGCCTCCGCGCTCAATTCACCCAGCCAATCCGGGGCTTCCTCAGTAGGAACTGTACCCTCCTCAGCGGTCTCCTGTGCAGGCCCCTCTTCGGCCATCAGAGCTTTCGATCGCTCCACCCAGGTGATGGTCTCGTCGACGTATGCCGATTCATCGGGCGTGGTCTCCTCAAGGCCGGCCAAGGTCTCCTCGCTGATTTCCACCTCCTCGTCACCAATCGCTGAGAACTCCTCTCGCTGGGTGGCTACGACTGAAGGTTCCCCTTGCAGACCCTCTTGCGCTAGTTCCTCTTCTGCGGCGAGGGGAGCAGAGGTCTCCTCGGCAGCCTCGCGTGACCCGTTGAAGTCGTGAAGCCAGGCCGGCATCTCCTTCTTGGCCATCGGGGGCTTCTCACTGGAATCCGTCGCGGCTTGTGGCACCTCGGGCGGTTCCTTCTCGAGCTCTCTGAGCCAATCGGGCATCTCCTCTGCCTGAGTTGGGCCGTGATCTCCCTCTGCGGTGGTCTCCCTCTCTCCTTCTTGGAGCTCCCGCAGCCAGTCGGGCATCGTTTCCTCCAGCTCTGCCTCCGGAATCAGCGGAGGGGCCTCTTCCTCCGGCTCGCTCCTGGCGCCTGGGGCAGGGACCTCGGGACTAATACCTGCCACTTCACTCTCTAGCTCTGCTTCCTCCAATCTGGGCACGTGAATGTGCTCCAAGGGAAGGGGCGACTGATCGCGGAACAGCTCTTGAGCTACGATGTTCTCTGGATCCATGTCCTGAGCGCTTCGGAGTAAGGCAAGACCCTGTTCCTCACGGTCGCTATTCAGCAGGATTTCGCCCAAGATCAGATTAGCCTTTAGGCAGTTGGGGAACTTCTCCAGGATTTCCTCGCAGACCTTCGCGGCTTCTCTTCGTTGGTCGCTTTGCCACAGCGCGTCAGCCAACGTGACCTGGATGTCTGCTCGGTCTGGATCCTCTTTCAGTACGCCCCTGAATTCGTCTATGGCCCGTTGGTGTAGCCCCTCTCTCAGATACAAGCGACCCAAAGCAGCAGGCGTCAGTTTTAACTTCGGAGGGACAGCTCCATCACGTTCTTTGTACAGTCTCTGGAGTTCACCGCGAATCTCAGCGTTGCCAGGAGTGAGTTCAAAGGCTCGCTCAAGCTGCCAGATAGCTTCCTCCATGGCGCCCTGCTCATCGAAGATAATGCCCAGCCCAACATAGACGATGACATCCTCCAAATCGGCGCTCAAGACCCTCTTGAAGAGATTTGCTGCCTCAACGTAGTCTCCCTTCTCCAGGCAGGCCTCACCGATGAGACGATAAGACGTGACATGCTTGGGATAATGCTTCAAGATGTGGCGGCAGATGGCGATAGCTTGGTCGTACGAGTCAGCCCTGACAAGCTCCTTTGCATCCTCGCAGTAGTCGCGCAGGGTTATCTCGGCCATGGTCCTTCCTCCGGCAACGCTATGGAAGCGGGGTTCCACTTATCAGTATTATGCCCTCTTTTGGAGGGAATGTCAATATGACTTCTGGCCCAGCCTTGGGCTGCAGAGACAAAAGGGTCCGAGGTGCACTCTTGCCAAGAGCAACACTCGTCACCGAGGCCTCGCTATCAAGGTCTCGCGGTGTGGGGGCATCACCGCAACTTGAGCCGTACAACTAGACTAGACGATGTACCCCTTTGAGGTGGAGTATTATGTCGTCAACCTGGGCACTAGGGCGTGGCGATGGTCCCAAAGGATCAGCGATCTCCTCATCGCCCAGCAGGCTTTGCAAGGTGGCGGCAATGGAATAGGCCAGGGCGCCGAGATCGTAGCCGCCTTCCAGCGTGAATGCGAGACGGCCGCGGCATAACTCCTCCGCCATTTGTCGCAACGTACGTGCGAGGTAGGAATACCCCGTTGCGGATAGCTGCATCATCCCCAGAGGATCAGCCCAGTGTGCATCATAGCCCGCGGAGACTAGGATCAATTCAGGGCAATAGCGCTCTGCAATTGGATATAGTAGCTCATCAAAGATGCGGGCATAGCCGTCATCGCCTACGCCGGCAGGCAAAGGAACGTTGACCGTGAAGCCCTCTCCCACTCCGGTGCCGATGTTATTCCAATCGCCGGTACCTGGATAGAACGGATACTGATGCGTGGAAAAGTATAGCACATTATCGGTATCATAGAAGATGTCATTCGTGCTGTTCCCGTGATGAAGGTCGAAGTCGACGATAAGGATGCGGGAGAGCCCCTTCTTCTTGAGTGCGTACTTGGCGGCAACGGCGATATTGTTGAAGATGCAGAATCCCATGCCGCGACCAGGCAGCGCGTGGTGGCCAGGGGGGCGCACCAGGGCAAAACCGTTCTCGGCCTGGCCTTCCAAGATGGCCTCGAGAAGGTTCAGCAGGCCGCCTGCCGCCAGGAGCGCCACCTCATGTGTGCGGTTATTGACATAAGTATCAGCGTCCAAATCACCTCCACCTCCCTCGGAGGCCTGTTTGGCCTGCTCGACGTAGTGCTGGAGATGGACCTCCAGTAGAGAGTCCATGGCCACCGGCGTGGCACCGACCTTGACCAGTCTGTCGAGCAGGTCCCTTTCCTGGAGCACCTGCATGGTCTTCTCCAGCCGTTCTCGACATTCCACATGGCCTGGCCGGTTGTGCTCCAAGTACAGAGGATCGTAGACGTAGGAAGTGCTCATGATCTTTCCTGATGTTCCTCAACTGTGTGGAGGTGATTGTGAACGAAGTATGTGAAGTTCCAACTTGGGCCTATTGGTAGAAGATCTCACTGACGAGGGCGTGAATCTTGTCCCAATCCGGATAGAGGAGGCTGGGTTCATCGCCTGGCTGCCGTTGCGACGGATCGAGCAAGGGGCGGTCAATCACCACCATCTGTATCTCGTCTGGGTTGACCCTGCTGGCAAGGTGCGCAAGGTAGATGATCTGATCAGGGCGCAGATCGGTGTAGAAGGTCTGGCTCATGGTCTGAAGCAACTCAGGGAGACGAGGCACCATCTCCAGGGTTAGGAACTTTCTGCCTAGGGCCAGCAGGGCCTTCTGCTGCCTGGCCATGCGGTCGAAATCATCGCTGCCGTGTCTGGAGCGACAATACCGCAGCAGAGTCTCACTATCCATGTGTTGCTGCCCCGCAGGTATGTGAATGCTTATCTCACCACCTCGGTCATCGGGGTATTTGTTGTCCCACATCTCCTTCTCGACATAGATGTCCACCCCGCCCAGGAGGTCAACTGTCTCTCTGAAGCCCTGAAAACTGATCATGACATAACCGTGGAGAGGTATGCCGAAGTTCTGCTGTATCGTATCCATTAGCAGAGCTGGACCGCCACCCGGATAGCCTTGCGTTTCGCCGAGCACATGGGCAATGTTGATACGCCGCTTGCCATGTTCAGGCACATCTACATATAGGTCGCGGGGGATCGAAAAAAGCAATGCTTCGTTGGTATCGGGGTTGAGAGACGCGATCATGATCGTATCTGTTCGGAAGGACCTGTGCTGAACCTGCCAGCGCTGGTCCAGTCCCACCAGGAGGATGTTGAAGTGTGGGTTGCCCCCCAGGGCCAGTGCGGTAGCCTGCTCTGCGGGTACGTTTTCGAATCGGGGCCCTACCGTGGGCAGCAGACCGCTGGCCTCGAGGGGTTGAACGAAAGTACGATACATGTTGTAGAAGTAGGGGATCTCAATGAGTTGGTAGAAGAGACAGCCCGAAGCGACCCCCATCACACTGCACAGGCTCATTATGACCGACGCTATCACAACGAGACTGAGGGCGCGACACCCCTTGCTCTTGGTGTGTCTGGGTTGATCCATCGTTCCTCTCCAGCAGTAGAATGCATTTCAATTATAGCGGTTTTCAATGTCGTGTCAACAGCTCTCTTGAGCGCAGGCAGAAAGAAAGATAGCCCCATCTCAGTGAGATTTCGCTGAAAAGGGGCTATCCCAGCCTGATCCCAATGATCGAGCAGTAGCTACAAGCTGATGAACAGTGGTGCGAGCACCAAGGTGACGGTGGACAGCAGCTTGATGAGCACGTGCACCGACGGCCCTGCGGTGTCCTTCAGCGGGTCTCCAACCGTGTCTCCCACCACGGCGGCAGTGTGCGTTGCGCTACCTTTGGCAATCACGTTCCCGTCTGCATCTTTGAGGAGCCCGGCCTCAATGGACTTCTTGGCATTGTCCCACGCGGCGCCGCTGTTGTTCATCACTGTGGCCAAGAGGACGCCGCATATGGTGCCTACCATCAGAAAAGCTGCTTCCGCCTCAGCTCGCAATACGATGCCCACGATAATGGGGGTGGCCACCGCCAATACCCCTGGAGCGATCATCTCCTTCAGTGCTGCTCGAGTGGTGATGTCGACAGCGCGAGCGTAGTCAGGTCGGGATGTGCCAGCCATGATGCCTGGGTCCTCACGGAACTGCCGCCGCACCTCTTCGATGATCTCACCCGCGGTGCGGCCTACGGCACGGATGGCGAAGGAACTGAAGAGGAAGATGAGCATGGCGCCAATGAGGGCCCCCACGAAAACCTCAACGCTGGAGAGGTTCACCACCTGTGAAGCGGCCACCATCTCCTCTATCACATCGGGGGCGTATCCCAAGCCTTCCAGCATCCTCCTCCTCACCAACTCCACCTTATCCAGGTAGGCCGAGAAAAGCAGGAAAGCGGCCAGTGCCGCTGAGCCGATGGCGTACCCCTTGGTGAGCGCCTTGGTGGTATTACCCGCCGAATCCAGAGCGTCTGTCCCGCGGCGAATCTCCTCGGGAGCGCCCGACATCTCGACGATGCCTCCCGCGTTGTCGGCGATGGGTCCAAAGGTGTCCATGGCGAGAATGTAGGCACAGGTCATGAGCATGCCCATGGTCGCGATTGCAGTGCCATAGATGCCACCCACGGTAGGACTGATCGCCAGCACCGCACTGGCCTGCGCTCCAGCCCAAAAGGAGCCGATCAGCGCTACGGAGATCACGATCACTGGCGCCGCGGTGTTCTCGAGACCGATGCCCAATCCAGCGATGATATTGGTCGCCGCCCCTGTCCTAGATTGCTCAGCGATGAACTTGACCGGGCGCCAGCGGTTGCCGGTGTAGTACTCAGTGATAACTACAAAGGCGACGCTGGTGAGGAGACCGATGAAGCCCGCGACAAAGAACCACCACCAGGCTTGACCTAGCATGAGATAGGTACAAGCAGCAAGGCTTATGACGGAGAGGATGAAGGTGACCGCATACCCACGGATGAGAGGGCTGATGGGGTCTTCCCCTTTCCGCATCCGCACGGACATCAAACCAACGATGGACGCTATCAAGCCCCAGGCCCGCACCACCAAGGGGAAGAAGATCCAGGAATCGTAGCCGGTGGCCTTGGCCATAGCGACGCCCAAGATCATTGCTCCTATGTTCTCGGCGACGGTGGATTCGAATAGGTCCGCGCCTCGACCGGCGCAGTCGCCGACGTTGTCCCCTACCAGATCGGCGATCACTGCTGGGTTGCGCGGGTCGTCCTCCGGGATGCCTGCCTCAATCTTGCCTACGAGATCGGCGCCGACATCAGCCGCCTTGGTGTAGATACCTCCCCCTAGTTGGGCAAAAAGGGCGACGAAGCTGGCTCCAAACCCGAAGCCCACGATGATGAAGGGTGCATCGTGGGGGGTGGTGCCCCCGCCGTAGAGGTAGAAGATGGCCGCGACGCCCAGCAGGCTCAGGGCAACCACCAGGAGTCCGGAAACCGCTCCGCCGCGGAGAGCAACGAGTAGTGCTTCTCCCACACTCCTGCCCGCGGCGCTAGCACACCGCGTGTTGGATTTGACAGCCACGTACATGCCGACGATGCCTGAGATGGCCGAACACGCGGCGCCCGCGAGGAAGGCGATGCCCGTACGTATGCCCAGCTCCACAATGTCGATCTCCACCTCGGGAAAGCGCTCGAAGAGGGTGATCAGACCGCCGACGAGAAGAGCCGTGAGCACCGCCAGTATGGCGATAGTCGTGTACTGGCGCTTGACGAAAGCAACCGCCCCCTCATAGATCGTGGCTCCCACGTCCTGCATCTCCTGAGTGCCCGTGTCTCGTCGGAGCACATCCCACGCCAAATAGACGGCGAAGAGGATCGCTGCCACACCGCAAACAGGCACCATCCACATCAGATTCAGAGTCATGTCCGCCTCCTTGGAATGTGGTTGTCTAGGGCAGGCCCGTGGCCAACCCTGCCCGAGAACCGCAGTATTGTATCATACAAGAGCCGACGGCGGCAAGGACGCTGGAGAACTCGTCGGGAACATGGTTTGCCCCCTGAGGGCATCCGCCGAGCGATGATCAGGTTCTTCTTGGACCACGGAGAGAACGTCTCCTACAGCGCCAGGGTCTTCAGAACCTCTCGGCCTACGGTCACCAAATGGTTCAACCGGTACAATGCACAGGGCTGGCAAGGTCTCCGAGACCTCCCTGGACCGGCGCATCCTACCTCACTGCCCGCTGGCACGTGTCAGGTGGGCGGGGCTGCGAGTTCGTCACCGCTCAGATAGTGAGTATTGCTGGAGCCTGCTGTTGATGCTATAATATCAGCACTGTGGTGATGAAAGGGGGGCCCTATCATGCCTCGTGAGACCTTCGACGAACAGCTCAAGGAGTTAGAGCAGGATCTCCTGAATCTGGGCCAGATGGTTGACGGCGCGATAGAGCGAAGCGTTCAGGCTCTCGCTGATCGCGACATAGAGCTGTCTCGACTGGTGATCAAAGGTGACGAGGCGGTCAACCAAGCCCAGCGTGACATTGAGGAGAGGTGCCTGGTGCTCATCGCTACGCAACAGCCAGCCGCCAGCGACCTACGCGTAATCTTCGCCGTAGCCAACATAGCGACGGAGCTGGAAAGGATGGGGGACCATGCGAAGGGAATCGGTCAGATTGGCGTGATGATGGGTCCTCGTGAGCCCCTCAAGCCTTTGATAGATATCCCCCGCATGGCGGACAAGGCAAGGTGGCTCCTCGACAAAGAGCTGGAAGCCTTCGTCAGCCGTGATATCGAGCTAGCGAGGAGCTTGGGCGGAGAGGATGACGAGGTCGACCGGTTGTATGATCAGGTGTTCAGGGAACTACTGATCTTCATGATGGACGACCCACGAACCATCACTCGGGCGACCTACCTTCTGTGGGTCGCTCACAATCTGGAAAGAATCGCTGACCGGGTCATCAATATCGGCGAGCGGGTCGTTTTCCTGGTCACCGGCAAGGTTGAGGAACACAACGTCTAGAGAGGCGCAGAGGGCGATGGACACCAGGGAAGCCACCCAGTTACTCAGCTGGCTGGATGAAGAGCGGCGACGAGACACAGCTTTGCTGGCGGAGGTGCAGAAAGCTCTGGAGCAGCACGACAATCTGTTCTTGAGCACCGCCCAGAAGATCGAGGACATGGAGGAACGCCTGGCTCAGACCAAGGCCGAGTTGGCGAGGATGTCTCGATTCGACACGGCTTTGCAGCAGTTCAAAGACGAGATCCTGTTGGAGTTGCAGCGGGCTGAGAAACGATTGCAGAAGGAGGGTGATGAGAGAGACACTCGCTTGCGGGACGAGAGGCAGGACAGGGTCAAGGCCCTGGCGAGTCTCAGCAAACGAATCGAGGAGGCATTCAAGTTTCAGGAGCCCCTGCAGGCGCAACAGACCGAGATCCAACGCTTGAACAAGGCGATATTGGTGCTCAGGCCACCGCTGGATGAGGCGCGCAAACAAGCGAAGGGGCAGCAGGAGAGGTTACTGATACTCGGCGAGCGGCTCAGCAGAAATGATGAGAGGCTGACCGAGCTGCTACAAGAGCGCGAGGAGGAGAAGGCCAGGTCCGAGAGCATCAAGGAGAAGTTGACGTTTCTAGAAGGCTGGGCAGAACGGGGCACGCAGCAGATGGTGGATTTGCAGGCCTTTGGGGAACGACTTAGGGAGGAGCAGGCACAACTGGTAGGAGAGTTGCGGGTCATTGATGACAAACGGGAGAAGCAGCTAGCGGCGTGGGCCAAAGAGATGAGAGAGTGGCGCAGCGAGGTGAAGAAGGTCGGTGAACAGGTAGCGCTGAGTGACAAGCAGCACAGAAACGCGGAGAAGATCCTTTCCGCCATGGATACATTGAGAGTACAGCTCCAAAAAGATCGAGAAGTGCTGCAACATATGGAGCAGACTGCAGAAGAGCGTCAGAGACAACAGCTCGAGGAATGGCGAAAAGAGAACGAGATGCTTTGGCTGAGGAATGACGAGAAGTGGGCACAAATGGGCGAGGAGAACGCCAGGCGTGACGGTCGAATCACACTATTGTGGGAGTCTCAGCTAGAGCACCTTCGAGGCCAGGTCGGGGGACTTGCGAAGTGGATTAGGGAGTTTGAAAAGCGACTTGTGCGGTCGAAGAAGTGAGGGGTATGGGGCAGCGGATTCGCACCGTCGGCACGGCCGGGCATGTTGACCACGGCAAATCTGCCCTCGTTAGAGCGCTTACCGGCATAGATCCTGACCGGCTCAAGGAGGAGAAGGAACGGGAAATGACCATAGATCTTGGCTTTGCCTGGCTGACCTTGCCCAGTGGTGCCGTGGTGAGCATCGTTGATGTGCCAGGGCATGAGAACTTCATAAGGAACATGTTGGCTGGCATAGGCGGCATTGACGCCGCCCTTTTTGTTGTCGCTGCTGATGAGGGAATAATGCCACAGACGCGCGAGCATCTGGGTATTCTGGATCTCCTGCAACTGGAGTATGGACTGGCGGCCATCACGAAGGCGGACTTGGTTGAGGACGAGGAATGGCTGGAGTTGGTTGTGGACGATGTTGCTGACCTGCTGAAGGAGACCAGCCTGGCTGAGGCGGAGATCGTCCCGGTATCCGCCGAGACCGGCCAGGGTCTTGAGACTCTCGTGGAGAAGCTCGATGACTTGCTCAAAAGGGTGCCCGCCAAGCGTGACGTGGGAAAGCCCCGTCTTCCTGTGGACAGGGTCTTCGTCATGGCGGGCTTCGGCACCATAGTCACGGGGACTTTGATAGATGGCAGTCTCGGAGTGGGTCAAGAGGTCGAGATATTGCCTTCTGGCCTGAGGTCGCGAATTCGTGGGTTGCAGACTCACCAGGAAAAGATAGACGCGACTGAGCCCGGTGGCCGTGTAGCGGTGAACCTGGTGGGGTTGAGCAGAGATCAGCTTGGGCGAGGAGATGTATTGACCGTACCGAATTGGCTCCAGCCGAGCATGTTGGTGGATACCCGATTGCGTTTGCTCGATAGCGCGCCGAAGCCTCTCAAGCACAATGTGGAAGTTGAGTTCTATAGCGGCTCAGCGCAGATCATGGCGCGCACACGGTTGCTGGGTGATGAGCTGATAGACCCTGGGCAGGAGGGTTGGGTGCAGTTGCGTCTGGCTGAGCCAGCTGCGTTGGTCCGAGGTGATCGGTTTATCATTCGCCAGCCTTCTCCCAGCCTGACAGTAGGTGGAGGCGTGGTGCTGGACCCAGCTCCTCGGCGACGACACCGGCGTTTTCGTCCGGCTGTCTTGCAGCGCCTCGAAGCGTTGTCTCATGGCAGTCCGCAAGAGGTCCTTCTTCAGGCTTTGGACGGCGTTCTGCCCCGGCAGTCTCGCGAGTTGCTCGAGGATGGAGGGCTGCCCGCAAATGAGATGGAGGAGGCTCTGGACGAGCTTCTCGGCCGTTCCAAGGTCTTGGTCCTTGGTCAGGCCGACGTCGGGGCGCAGGCGGCCATAAGTGAGAACTTGTACCTGATGTCGCGTGACGGTTGGGCGGAGTTGGAGAGACGACTTCGCGCTTCGTTGAGCGAGTATCATTCCCGGTACCCCTTGCGCACTGGCATGCCCCGGGAGGAACTGAAGAGCAGGTTGAACCTATCCGCCCGTATCTTCAATACGGTAGTCGGGCACGCCTCGGCCCAGGAGATCCTCTCCGATGAGGGAGCCGTTCTGAGCCTCCCTGGTCATGAGGTGAGATTCACCCCTGAGCAACAGCGGCGGATTGATGATCTGTTGGCGAGGTTTGCCCACAGCCCGTACGCTACGCCCTCGGTGGCCGAGTGCGAGTCTGTCCTAGGACCGGAGGTGCTGGACGTCTTGCTGGAGCAAGGACGTCTCGTACGGGTGAGCGAGAACGTGCTTTTCCTCGCCGACACCTACGAGGAAATGGTCGCTCGCGTGGTGAAGCACATCGAGGACGAAGGCAGCGTCACAGTTGCTCAGGTGAGGGATATGTTTCGGGCGAGCCGCAAATACGCCCTGGCATTGATGGAGCATCTCGACGAGCAGCGAATCACCCGGCGCGTGGCGGATGAGAGGATGCTGCGGTGAAGGGAGCGCTGTGCCTCTGAGACTTGGCTCTATCGGTGACGCCGTCGAACGGATGGTGGAAATCTTGGCGGCGGAGGAGCGAAGCCAGTGGGTGGAACGAGCCCAACGGTTGCTTCACGACGCTGATCCAGGGGAGCTGAAGGCCAAGTTGCGGGATCGCCGAACACGTGTACCCTGGCTGGTGGCCATCCCTGTGAGCAGCATGGACGACGTCTTCGGTGCACCGGATTGCCCCAGCTACTTCAGTGTAGTGGCCGCCGACGGCTCTTCCGTACCTCCGGACAGGCATAGTCTCGCGCGGTTCTATGTTCTCAACATCGGACGAGCCATCCTTACCTATGGCGAGCGGCCGTCTGCTGTCCTCGCCGCCTCGGCACAGTTTCGTTTTCAGATAGAGGATCTGTACCTCTATCCCAGTGCAGGGAGCTTTCCCATAGAGGGCGCGCGTCTTAGCGCCAAGATGGCTGTTGCAGAGCTAGGAGGGTTGCGGGAGGCGACCGAGAGGACCGAGACTCCCGTGGCGGCTCTGCGAGACGGATCCCTGATCTTGTGGGGGCTCCAAAACGAGGATAGACGCGTGCAACAACGGTTTCTCAGGAAGTTCCTGGAATGCCTGGATGATTTCCAGAACGCAGGTGTCCCCGTGGTCGGCTACACTAGCTTTCCTGGCGCTCGCGATGTGGTGAACTCCGTGAGAGTGTGGCTCTGTCAAGCAGAGGCCATAGACTGCGCCAACTGCTCCTCCCCCGAAGCCATGGATTCCTGCAAGGCCCTAGTGACGATTCTCGACCGACAGTTGTTCGGTTTCTTGAAAGCAGGTGAGCGCTCGGACATCTTTGAAAGCACGTCGGCCATCTTGAGCGAATACGGAGACCATCGGATTCAGTTCTTCTACTTGAACGTCGACGGCGAGGTGGTCCGGATAGAGGCTCCTCAGTGGGTGATGCATGATTCACAGATGGTGGACTTCGTGCACTCGGTCCTGTGTGATCAGTGCCGTCGGAGCGGGGTCCACCCACCTTATCCCCCGGCACTGCAAGAGGCTCACGAGCAGGCCGTCATCTCCACCACCGACAGGCGGCTCGTCGAGGACATGGTGGATAGAGCCCTGGCCCGGAGAGGGATCGTCTTTACTCGTTCTGCGAAGGATCGGAGCAAGAAGAGGCGGGCGGTGTGAGGGTAGGGGAGATCGTGGAAAGCAATAGTACGGGTTTCGTGTGCGAGAGCTATGAGTTGAATCGCCCGCCAGCCCTCGGCAGTTTGGTCAAGGTACATGTCGGGGAAGCCCGTGATCTCTACGGGGTGGTCTGCTATGGGGAGACGGGCAGTCTCGACCCCGGGCGGCGGGCCGTACGAAGGAGCACCGACGAGGTCTATGATCATCAAGTGTATCGGGAGAGCCCTCAGCTGGAGCACGTCTTGCGCACGGAGTTCACGAGCGTTCCGGTAGGTATCGTAGAGCGGAGAATCGTCGTGCAGGGTCTCCCTTCCCTGCCTCCGCCTCTTCATTTCTCGGTTCACACTTGCAGCTCTGAGGAGACTATCCTCTTCACCGAGAACCTGTACTACTTTCGCCTTCTGCTAAGGGCCTCGGGTCCAGTGGCGGTCGAGCAGCTTCTGGCGGCAAGTGTGCGAGAGGTCTACATCGAAAGGGGTTCGGACGAGGAATGGCTGAGAGAGGCAGCGCGGGAGGCAGCTAGTCTTCTCAAGCATGATTACGATCGATTGATGGCGGTACTCTACGCCATACAGCCAGTTCGCTGACATGTGGTCATAGGAGTCCGAATGGATGGCAGACGATTGGGCGTGGTCACCGATGGTGGGTTCAATACTGGTCTGACGGTTCGGCTGGATGCTGACTGCCCCACAGAAGATCTCCGAATCGGCGACTTTGTCGTCGTGGAGGGTGAATCCAATCGCTACTTTAGCATGATCTCCGACATGCAACTCCACGTCAGTGACCCCAGAGTGCTGGCTTCGCCCCCTCATGACGCACCACCTCTCGTCGCCCAGGCCCTGGCCGGCACGACAACCTATGCCACTGTCGAGGTCAAGCCCATGCTGATGCTCGACCTCAGGCCTGACCTCGGTGAGGCCACTCGACCGCAACGCGTGAGGACAATCCCTATGCACTTCGCGGCCTTGCATCGAGCCACTGAGATGGACTTTGCCACCGTCTTTGGTAAGGAAGGGGACAGGAACTTCGCCATAGGAACTCCTGTGTCCATGAACATCCCAGTGCGCCTGAGGCTGGATAGGTTTGTGGAGCGCTCCAACGGCATCTTCGGTCAGTCGGGTACCGGCAAGAGCTTTCTGGCCCGTCTTCTTCTCTGTGGCATCATCACCTCAGGCGCGGCGGCCAATTTGATCTTCGACATGCATAGCGAGTATGCCTTCGACAAGCAAACGGAGGACGGTCGCTGGGTTCGGGGTCTGCGCGAGCTGCTGGGATCTCGAGTCCTTGTCTATTCTGTGGACGCCAAGGCGGCTGCCAGGCGCAACGTGGACGTGACCTTGACCGTTGGCCTGAACCAGATCGAGGCCGAGGACATCATGCTCCTGGCCGACGAGTTGGACCTCACGGCTACAACAGCGGCCACCGCTGGCTTGTTGGGGGATAGATACGGGGGCAACTGGCTGCGGCAGCTTCTGGCCATGTCCTCTGACGACCTGGCCGAGTTTTGCCAGTCGTCAGGGGCCCATCCTGAAGCCACCAAGGCCCTACAGCGCAAGTTGAGAGATGTCCAGAGGCGGGCCTATCTCAAAGAGGACGTGCCTTTCTCGCCTATTGATGAGATGGTTACTTCTCTAGGAAGAGGTCGCAGCATCATCCTGGAGTTTGGTCGCCACGACTCCCCACTGGACTACATGTTGGTGGCCAACATCGTCACTCGGCGCATCCGTACCCTGTACCGTCGGAAGATGGAGCGCTTCGAGGAAACCAGGGCCGAAGGCGCCACGCCACCGCAATTGATGATCACCTTGGAGGAGGCGCACAAATTCCTCAATCCTAGTGCGGCCAGGCAGACGATCTTCGGCACTATTGCCCGCGAGATGCGCAAGTACAATGTCACGTTGATGGTGATAGATCAGCGGCCCAGCGGCATAGATGCCGAGGTGAGGTCTCAGTTGGGTACCCGGATCACGGGGTTGCTGACAGAAGAGAGGGACATAGACGCTGTTCTCACAGGAGTCGGCAGTCGCAGCTTCTTGCGCGGGTCGTTGGCCAGCCTGGATACCTGCCAACAGGTGCTCCTCATGGGCCATGCGGTGCCCATGCCTGTCATGGTTAGAACTCGCCCCTATGACGAACAGTTCTATCAGGACATACGGGGAAGCGACCAAGCGAAAGAGCGGCCTGACGTCTGCATCACAGACATATGGGCAGAATAAGGGTCAGGGGCTGGAGAGGTCTCTCATGCCTCAGCGGTGAGGAGCAGTCTCTGAATCCAGGACTTCACGGGGCCTTGATACCGCTTG
>JAUWLF010000029.1 GCA_030613785.1 Chloroflexota bacterium
GCTTGTCTCCAGTAGCCGCAGCGCTTCTCGCTTGAATTCAGCAGTATAGGTCCTTCTGGACTTTTTCATCCTTGTCCCTCCGATAGTAGTATACACGAATCTTGCTTATCTTCGTGTCCACTTTTTCGGGGGAAGATCAGACATAGTATTACGCAACAGGCTAGAATTCGCTTAACAATTGACATTCTTGCGTCTTCCTGGTATACTGGTTAGGTGTGCACTGTCTGCGTCATCAGCCTGATGACAGGACCACTTCCTCTTCGAGAAGCCCTTGTCTTCGTGGACTATACAGTTCTTTTGACCGTGACTCATCGCCCGCTGGAGAGCACCCGACCAAGACGTGTGCTGTCTGCGCTCAGGCAGAACAGTCCCGTGCCGTGCTGCCGCATAGTCTGACGGGACATCGCACAAGGCGTGGCGAGACCAGGGGCACAGCGGGTCGGCTGAAGAGCGATTTGACTCATTTGGGCGTTCCCTCCAAGAGCGGCGTGATGTGCCCAATTCTGATTTCACGCCCCAGGTGAGTGAGATAGGCAGTACTGCGCATGCTGCGTGCGCTAGCCAGATAGCACCAAGCGCAAAATCCAAGACAGGAGGATGGGGAGTGTTTAACCGAACAGCGTATGAGAACTCACGGCCGGATGGGATAGGTGTGCTGGAGATAGTGGATGGTGAGGAGCGGAGCCAGTTCGTGCCCCTCAAGCGAACGGAGTTGAAGGGAGAGATCGTTGGGCCGCTGGGGTCCTTGCACCTGACGCAGGTCTATGGGTATTCGAAGGAGCAGTTGGACAAGGTCCTGGAGGCGGTCTATCGCTTTCCGCTGCCTGGCGACGCGGCCGTCACCGGAGTCACGGTGCGCTTTGGCGAGGTAGAGATCCGCGCCGAGTTGAAGGAGCGTGGCGAGGCGGAGGAGGAGTACGAGGAGGCCAAACAGGAAGGCAGACAGGCCGCCCTGGCCACCCGCGAGTCGCCGGACGTTTTCACCCTCCAGGTCGCCGGGATCCAGCCCGATGAGGACGTGACAGTGGAGACTTCCTACGTGCAACTCGCTCGTGCGGAACGAGATGCGTGGTCTCTCAGAGTGCCCTTGACCACAGCGCCTCGCTACGTGCGCAGCGACGAGTTGACCTCCCGCCCGGCTCACGGTCAGCCCTTGCTCATGCTGCGGGACCCCGGTCACCGGTTTGTCCTGGAAGTGACGATACGAGGGGCAGACTCCGTTGGGAGCGACACGCACGAACTCGAGGTGAGCGAGGAGGGCGACGAGTTGCGCGTCCGGCTTCGGGACGGTGAAGTGATCCCCGATCGTGACTGCGTCCTGTCGTGGCGGCCTCACCAGGAAGAGGATCGCCCCGCCCTCCAGGTCATGCTTCATGACGATGCGGCCTCTGGTCTGGTGTACTTCCTGGCGTTGGTGGCGCCGCCAGTCAGCCAGCAACCTGGACAAGGCGTGCCACGGGAGGTCATCTTGCTGGTGGACCACTCCGGCTCGATGAGCGGGCCCAAGTGGGAGGCCGCCGATTGGGCGGTGGAGCAGTTTCTGCTGGACCTTACGGAAGTGGATGATTTCGGCCTGTGCTTGTTCCACACCGATACGGAGTGGTTCTCGAAGGGGCCGCGCCGGGCGGACGCTGATGCAGTTGAGGGCGGGGTTCGATTCCTGCTGGAGCACAAAGACAGCGGAGGAACCAACTTGGGGGTGGCGCTGGAGCAGGCCCTGCACCTGAAGCGGTCACAGGACGAGCGCGCCCGGCACTTGGTCATAGTCACCGACGCCCAGGTCAGCGACGCTGCACGGATCTTGCGCCTGGCAGACGAGGAGACGGAGCGGGAGCACCGGCGGCGGATCAGCGTCCTGTGCATCGATGCGGCACCCAACTCCTTCCTGGCGTCTGAGCTTGCCGAACGGGGCGGGGGCGTGTCCAGGTTCCTCACCAGCTCCCCGGACGAGATGGACATCACCACCGCTCTGGACGAAGTGCTCAAAGACTGGGCGCAACCGGTGTTGACCGATCTCCGGCTGGGTGTCGATCGTTTGGGCGCCGAGTCGGCGGGCCGCCAGGTTCAAGAAGGTGACGAGGGAGGCTGGTGCTTCATTGACCTCGGCGATCTTCCGCGCGGGCGCGCCGTCTGGGTGGCTGGGCGAGTGCCGCGAAACGGGGGCAGTGAACTGTCCTTCCAGGTGAGCACAGCCGGAGGTGAGGAAGTTGCCTCGTGGCAGCTTGATTTGAGTAGGGAAGGGAGAGAGCATCCGGCGCTCAAGGCCCTCTTTGGCGCGCGCCGGATCCTTGGTCTGGAGTACCTGATCAACTCTGGCTACGAAATGGATGAGGTCAGAGAACAGCTTGCTCGCCTGGGGTACGATCCAGCGGAGGTTTTGGGCGCAGAGCTAGCCAAGCCCAGGAAGGTCTACGCTGAGAACGTGCGGGAGGATGCGGTGGCAGCCCTTCGGGAGTTGCTGGTTCAGGAGGCCCTCGACTACGGTCTGGCCAGCGCGGAGACGGCGTTCGTCGCCGTGCGAACCGAGAAGGGGAAGCCAATCGAGGGGACCGTGCCGGTGGCGAATGCGTTGCCTACGGGATGGTCGGATGCGTTTCTATACCGAAGCCTCACAATGGCCGCGCCAGGGGCTATTGGGCTAGCTAGTGGCGCACAGCGAATCGCGGGGCGCTTCTTCCGCCGTGAGGCCGCGAAGTCTACGTTTGCTGCGGCCCAGATACCGTCCCTTGCTTCGGCGGACGCTGGGATTGTGGCGCCGACGGACAGCCTGAAGACTGTCACGGTGTTCTCTGGCATTCCCGAGCTTGCTGGGGGCGAAGCGATTCTGTTCGACTCGTCACGGGACGAAGAGGCCGACCTGCTGCCCGAATCGGCGACCATACATAAGCTCTCGGTGACGTTTCCCGAGGGAACTCCTGACTACAGGAGTCTCGATCGGGGGCTGAACCTGCTGATCTTCGTTGGCGACCTGTCCTCACCGAGGGCCAGGGTGCGCTTGGCGGACGTCGTGAGGCGACGCGGCGAGCGGCCGCTCAACCTTTCCAAGGGGCCGGGGCAGGTGGTGCGCGTGGTACTGGTCGACCCGGCTGGGAAATGGGCAGAGGGTGCGCCAACGATCAAAGTCACTTTAGGGTGTTAGACCGTCCCAGGTGGACGGGACAATCCTGTCTTGAGAGAATGGAGGGAGGACCAAGCGGGGTCTGGCAAGCCATCGTCGGGGAGGGACCCCAGAGGCGCGCAGTGGCGTGCGAAAAACGTGGACTCCACATAGGAGGGGAGACAATGCACAGTCCAAAGGCAGAGGAGCTCGTTGAGAGGCGGTACGACCGAATGAAGTCTGAGGTGCTCAGACGGGCCATCAAGGTGCAGAGCGAGATCTTGCAGGCCTCAGGCGGATTTCTTCGTCAGCATGGCTTCGTCGAGATCTTACCGGTGATCATATCTCCGGTCACCGATCCGCTTCGGCATGCCACGGGGAGGGCTGAGGTGGAGCACTACGGACACAGGTACCAGTTGACCAGGAGTATGATCTTTCACAAGCAGATCGCGCTCTTGACCCATGATCGCATCTTCGCTTTTTCACCAAACATCAGGCTGGAGCCAGTAGAGCTGGCCGACACGGGAAGGCATCTAGTCGAGTTCACGCAGCTAGACCTGGAGATGAGGGGCGCGACACGGGAAGAGGTGATGGATCTGGGAGAGAATCTGTTGATCCACATCTTGGAGCAGGTTGGAGAACGGTGCCCAGAAGAGATGGACTTCTTCGAGAGAGATCTGGTGGTGCCTCACAAGCCCTTCGAGCGGATCGCATATCGGGAAGCTCGCGACCGGTACGCTGGGGACTTCGAGGGGGTCATCTCCCAGCAACACGACGAGCCGGTGTGGATCGTTGATATGGCCGTCGAGGCGCGGGAGTTCTATGATCGGGAGGACCCCGACCGGCCTGGTACTTTGGTGGACATGGACCTGCTGTACCCGGAGGGCTTTGGTGAGGCGCTCTCCGGCGGTGAGCGAGAGCACACCTTCGACCGCGTTCAGCAGAGGATCGAGAGCACGGGCCTGGATGCGGAGGAGTTCGAGCTCTATCTCGCGTTTGCGAGGCGAGGTCTTCCTGCATCCGCGGGGTTTGGGATTGGCATCGACA
Organism: Chloroflexota bacterium; assembly: GCA_030613785.1. GTDB lineage: Bacteria > Chloroflexota > Anaerolineae > UBA7937 > B3-Chlor > JAUWLF01. The sequence continues at coordinate 4,145 of JAUWLF010000029.1, forward strand.
GGCTCACCAGATTTGTGTGCGGGTCGAGGACGATCGAGGAGGTAGCGCTGTTTCCCAAGGTCCCGGGCACGTTGTCGCTGTGACTGCGTGAGCCTGTGTAGGGTGCTGCGAGGGCCTGTCGCGACGGAGGGCCTTGAGTGGTGGTCATGTAGACCCATGTCAGGGGAATCCTTGACCGAGGGGGGTTAGTTGACATGTCCGTGCAGAGCGTGTGCCAGCGCCTCGCGAAGTGGCAGATCGTGTTGGCCAGCGGAGTTCTGACGCTAGCTTTCATGGCCTTCTTTTCATCCGCGGACAGGGCGGCGCCGCAAGGAACTCCAGGGATCATTCAGCTTGAACTTGCGTTCTCCGAGGACAGGTTCAGCAGCATCGTTGGCCAGTGGTCTCAAGTGGGCACTCTTCAAGTCCAACAGCGCAACCTCTGGATTGATTTCCTGTTTCCGCTTGCCTATGCGCCTTTCCTTTCCAGCCTGCTGGCTTGGGTAGCCAGGCGGTCGTGTGGGGAGCCAAGCGCGAGGCTGATCGCTTTGCTAAGCCTGCCTTTGATCGCCGGCTTGCTGGACTGGATCGAAAACGCGTTTCTTCTCCTCTTACTGAGAGATGTGACCAGTTTCGCGGCACCACTCGTGTTCCTGGCGTCGGCGGTCTCGCTGGCGAAGTGGATGCTCATTCTGGTCAGCGTGCTCACTATCATCTACTACATCTTGAGGAGGTCCCTGGAGCTGGTCAGGTAGGAGCTGCTATTGTCTTCAGTGACCAGGTTCCGGACCTGGGTCCCCGACCCGTGATTTGAGAGGGGGCGCAGGATCAGATCTTGCCCGTCAGGCTGGATGAGGGGGGACAGTGAACGTGTGCCTCGTCCCGACCGACCCTCACGCTCTTCGGGGCGATTGACCTGCTGGGGGCCATCTGGACGGGATTCGCTTTGCGCTCCTCAAGCGAAAGCGGGTAATATCCATTCTGTTCGCCATCAGTCGCTCACCAGGCACCGCCTGGCATTTACTGCTATGGAAAGGATCAAGCAATGGCATCAGAATCTGATGTGGGCCCTCTGCCCCACTGGGACCTGTCGAACATCTATCCCGATCTGGAGTCGAAGGAATTCAAAGAGGCGGTCAGCGAGCTCAAGGACAAGCTGGATGATCTGGACGCCTATATGTCGAAGCACCAGATCTCCAGGGGAGGGCCGAAGCCCACGCCGTCGATGGAACTGGCTGAGGTCATCGGCGGCTGTGTGGACAGGATGAACGCCCTCCTGCGGCTGTTTGGCACGCTCGAGTCCTACGTCTACGGCTTCGTCTCCACCGACTCCTACAACACTACCGCCAAGCGGCTGGAGTCCGAGCTAGAGGTGCTCGGAGTGCGTCTGGAGCGCCAGGGAGTGTTCTTTCAGGGTTGGCTCCGGACGGTGTCTGAGGATCCCGATGCCTTGCCGGCAGCGCTTGGGCACGAGGGTTCAGCCCAAGAACACGCCTTCTACCTCAAGGAGACCGCCGAGCAGAGCAAGTATCTGATGAGCGAGGCCGAAGAGACGCTGGCCTCCGAGCTTTCGCTGAGCGGAGCCACGGCCTGGGCGAAACTACAGGGCGTGGTGAGCTCTCAGGTCAAGGTGCCTTTCGAGCGCGAGGGCAGGGTCGAGGACCTGCCGGTCACCGTGATCATCAACTTGCGCAACCATCCGGACGAGGACGTCAGGCGGCGGGCCTACGAGGCGGAACTCAAGGCCTGGGAGAGCGTGAGGGAGCCGCTGGCGGGCTGCCTGAACGGTGTGAAGGGGAGTGTGAGCACCCTTTACAAGCGGCGGGGTCGGACCGATCCTCTTCACCAGACTCTCGATCAGGCGCGCATCGACCGTGAGACCCTGGAGAGCTTGTTGAGCGCGATGCGTGGTTCTTTTCCCATGTTCCGGCGGTATTGGCATGCCAAGGCCGAGAGGCTGGGCAAACCAGCGCTGGCCTGGTGGGACCTCTGGGCGCCGGTGGGTCGGCTGGAGAAGCGCTACACATGGGTGGAAGCCAGGGATTTCATCCTGGAGCAGTTTGCCACCTTCTCCGATCCGCTGGCGGCTTTCGGCCGACGTGCCTACGACAGTAACTGGATAGACGCCGAACCGCGTGATGGCAAACGAGGAGGGGCTTTCTGCATGCGGGTCACGGGCGTGGAGGAATCACGGGTCATGTGCAACTTCGACGGGTCACTGGACCAGTTGACGACCGTCGCCCACGAGCTGGGTCACGCTTATCACAACGACGTCCAGAAGGGGAAGACACCCTTGCAGCGACGGACGCCCATGACCCTGGCGGAGACGGCGTCCATCATGAACGAGACTATCGTCACCGATGCAGCGCTGGCACAGGCTGTCGACGTGGAAGAGCAACTGGCGATCCTGGACACCTTCCTGATCAGCGCGAGTCAGGTCATCGTGGACATCTACTCCAGGTATCTCTTTGAGACTGAGGTCTTTGAACGTCGGGCCGAGGCCGAGCTGTCAGCGGATGATTTCTGCGAGATCATGACACATGCGCAGAAGGAGACCTACGCCGAGGCTCTGGATCAAGAGTATCTGCACCCGTACATGTGGACCTGGAAGTCTCACTACTATATCCCGTCGCTCTCCTTCTACAACTTCCCCTACGCCTTTGGGCTGCTCTTCGGCCTGGGTCTGTACTCCATCTACCAGGAACGAGGGACGGACTTCTTGCTAGACTATGACGCTCTGCTGCGGAGCACAGGCGAGGGCACGGCCGCTGACCTGGCTGCTCGATTCGACATCGACCTCAAGGAGCCTGCCTTCTGGGAGGGCAGCTTGAGGGTCATCGAGGGTCGGATAGACCGCTACGTGGCCCCATAGGAGAGGCGAGGCTGGTGCGGCACCGCCGGCCCGTTCTGGTGACCCATTAGTGCCTGTCTACTTCTTTCGTTTCCGCCCCTTGCGCTTAACCTTTGCACACTCTAGGAAATCATCATAGTCAACATTGGCCAATTCCAGGATACTGTGGAAGGTGCCTTTCGGGATTTCTCTCTTGCCTATGGGCACTGAAGTCACATCGTGCCTTCTTCCACCCGGTCGGGGTCTTGTGAGTCCTTGATGGTTCTTTGGTGCCTTTCCGTGCAGTTCAAAGCCACAACGCACCAGGGCATTGATGATTTCATCACTAGAGAATAGCCGCTGCCTGCTCATGCGGACGCGGTCTGGAGTGGCATAACTTTCGGCCAAACAGTGCTACCCACTGGGAATTTGGCTCTTCGTACCTCCAGTTCAGCGGGTTCGTAGGAATATACTCGCACTCCCTTCTCCTTCAGTACCTGTCGCGATTCCCCCAAGTCCTCAAGGGTACTGAGATAGACCTCCGTTGCATCCACTAGGTTCTCAAGCGCCTCCTCCGTTTTGCGCCCAAAACTAGCAGTGCCCAATTCCAAGCACTTCGACACGTAGTAGTCGCCCTCAGGTTCGACCATGAACGTAACTATGATGTACTCCATCTTTCTTTTCTCCTCTCCACACGTATTATACACCAAATTGGCTGTAACCTACCTTAGAGTTCATAACAAGTGATATCCAGCGGAGTTATCTAACTTGACATGACTAACACTCTGTGTTATGTTATGTTTGGGGAGGCAAGAAATGAACACCAGTGACGCTATCGATTATCTTCAACAGAAGATCCGTTCGTATGAGGCCAGGATGAGTGAACTTCAAGCCAAACGAGATGCCCTAGAGGCCGCTATAGGGCAAACTCAAGCACTACTGAACTCAGCCCAGGTTCTATTGAAGGACGAAGTCCGAGCCGCGACGAAGGCAAGTGGCGCGGATATGCCATCTCTTCCACTCGCCGCGAGACTAGCGAATCTCAATCTCACTGAATCGATTTTCGAGATCGTGAACTCCAGTCCAGGCCCCATTCATGCCGATCAGGTGTTGAAGCAACTCCGCGAGGCTGGAAAGACTCCCAAAGGGAAGCGCCCCAAGGGCACCGTTGTCAGTATTCTGCACCGGGGAGTGAGCCAAGGGATGTATGACAAGGCAGGGCCGAATCTGTTTGCTCCAATCAGGGAGCGCGAGGAGGCAACATCGACAATCGGAGAATCGTCGGAGGAACCCATTAGCAATCAGCCAACTGTGCAGCGACACTAAAGAGCTAGACGGATGAAGGATGCTGAGGGGAAGAGCATCAGACACAAGGTGTAGTTCTATGGCTACAAGGGACATGTCAGTCTGAATGCCGGACGGGACTCATCAGCAGCGCAATGGTCACACCCGGCAATGCCCTTGATGGCCGTCAGTTTCCTAGAGTCTTTGGCCGAGACCTGGCTTTGGGTTTGCGGATGGAGATAGTAGCAGCGGATCAGGCCTACGATGACACGCGTAACCATTACATGTTGAAAGTGCGGGGTGTGCACTCAGCCATTCGCTTGAACGACTACCGTATGCAGAAGAAGGACAAGAGCAGAGCAGGGTGGGTGGCTATGAAAGCCAAGCCTGAGTACATCACGGGCCAAAGGCAGCGGTACAAGATAGAGAGGAAGTTCGGAGAAGCAAAGCAGAGTCACGGACTGGGACGATGTCGCTAGTAGGGTTCTTGAGGTACGCCATCCAGCTGTACCTAACCGCTGTGGCGCTGAACTTGAAGAGGATGGTGAAGCTACTGACACGAGTGAACTTCAACGGCCGAGCCAGGGCGACCGCGTGATATCACGGGATCAGTGCGCCAGACCGTTGTAAGACCCTGCCGAACGGGTACTCTGGGAGCATGGTCAGTCCCCTAGCGCAAGGAGCTAGGGGTTTCGCTAGTGACAGAAGTGCCTGTTGGTGCTATAATGTGATTGAATGAGCGATCCTGCGGGGTGACGACAAGGTTCCCGCTGGTCCCTGTCCGGTGACCAGTTTGGGCCCGTCTCCTAGCGTAGTAACTCAGCTCTCAAAAGCGAAAGCGATGAACGTAGGGAAGTATGTCATAACGGCGTGTATCGTTTCTCTGATGATGCCCCTGGCTGCCTGCAGCAGAGGTTCAGACTTACGGGGAACAACCACCAAAGCACGCATCGCCACTATGGAGGCTCAGTCGTGGCGCGTGAAGGGGACTGCAAGTTACACCTCCGAGGACGACGCTATAGAGACAACATGGGAGGGCGAGTTTGCTGCTCCTGACCGCTCTCGAGTGAAGATAACCACCGAAACCGGCTTGTGGTGCGAGGCCATAGAGATTGGCGAGCAGAGCTATGTCCGGACATCAGATATGCCGGAGTGGGGCAGTGGGGTACGCGAGATCGCATGTGTGCTACTTCCTATCGCAGAGGTGCTCGAACCCCTTGATTCACTGATCGATCTTGAGCAACTGCCGGATGACGAGATTGACAATGTGCAGTGCACGCACTACCGCGGCAAGGTCGATGTGGATTCGTTGGCCCAGAAGGAACAGGCCGCGATGGGAGGCCAGCTGCCCCCCGAAGTTCTAGAGCTGATGCGTCGTGGGAGTATGGAGGTTGAGCTCTGGGTGGGGAAAGACGGCTACCTGATACGGCAGATGAGACGTACTGACCACCTGCTGGAGTTGGAGGCTGGGACCGGAGAGGAGAAATGGATTACGCAAAGTACCATTATCCGGTTCTACGACTTCAACGAGCCCATCGCCATCGAGCCGCCTGCGCTTCAGCCCAGCGAGTCGGGGGACTGAGGGATATCGTGACGGCGTCGCCGAGGATAAGAGGTGGATATCGGAATCAGCCCTTTGTGCGACGGTCAGCCCGTTGGGTTGCAGAGGTAGCTGGGTTAGACAATCGCGCCGCTTCTGACAGACTCGGAGCCAAGTCGTGTTGCTGAGCGCAGCCTCAGATGGTCGAGCAGCTGGACCCCATTTCCCGCAGTGGTGCCAACTGTGATGTCTACGCGACTTGTTGACAAAATGGCCCGACGTAAGCCCACGCAGAGGGCGGTGTCCATCAGCGGCAGTGTCTTGCTGGTCGGCACCTGGTTTCTCGTGTCTCTCTTCATATTGCTAGTGACAGAAGCCTGCTTCGTGCCTTGGGACTGTGTGCACGTTTCGCTGCGACCACCGCTCGGAACCTGGCAAAGAACTGTCAACGATTTCTTTGAAGGTCCGCCTGGTTCCATCCTGGCTGCCGTAGTCTTTGTTCTAGTCAGCGCGAGCATATTCGTTGTTAGAACTGTACGAACTGCACATGGCGCTCTGTTGCCTTGGGCATTTGCAGTCGCAAATCTGGTCTTCATTTTGGTTGACTTCTTCTCGCTTGAGCTTGTCTATCTGCTTCCTATTCTGCGGTTGCCACAGCCTCGCCCGCCAATTGACGTGGGCTACCATCACACCTGGCCTGCTATTCTGACTACAACCGTCTTGGTTGCGGTCCTCTTTCTTGTGCAATCTAGGATCGCTTTCGGGGGTAAGCGACAGGGCGGGTAGGCTGGGTTTGTACGTCTCCCCTTCTTCTCCCTCCTTGTTCTTTGTTCTCCAGCGCAGCTCTGCATACTCTCCGTTCCTACGAAGGTATCGCCAGAACTGTCCAGACGTTCACAATGTTGCTGACAGTGCGTGAAGGAAGCTGAGCGCGACTGGCGTCCCTAGCGCCCTCATCGCCACGTTGCCGACTGAGCGCTACCCGTTCTTCCATGATCGGACGAGGGTGTGGAAGAATAGCCGTGACAGCGCATCGGATTGGAGACCCGATGCTGCGAGTGGAGGGAAACATGCTGGGGGCATGTTTCGGAACGGGCCTTGGCCGGTTTCCCAGTTCCTAGCGCAAGACTTCACTCCGGCGCACGCGAACACACTGCGCCGCGTCCCTGGTTTGATTACTGGAAACAGAATAAGTGACCCGCGCCACGCACGCGCCGGTACCGTGTCGAGGACGTTATTCCACACCCTCCTCAGCATGTTTGTCCTTCTCGCTCGCTTTGAGCTATAATATGGTGTTGGAGTGGGGGACCTAGAGAAGTCGCGATGGTGCTTCCCGAAAAGGTGCGATCGGCCTTGGTTGATCGTTTTCATGCCATCAAGACCATGGCTTTCCTTGAAAACAAGAATCACCGCCGCCTGCCAATGGAGGGCTAGACCGCCGTTCGATGCCTGAAAGGAACCTTCGGGCATTTTCTCTTTGTGACAGGCGAATGCGTCAGCGGAGTGGGGTCGGTTCATACGCAGCGCGGATGGTGACCTCTGGCCACTGCGCAGTCCTAGATACGAGGAACGTCCAATCGTGCTGAAGCTGGTTTCGAAGCTCGCAGGTGATCCCAACGAGAAGGAATTGAGCCGCCTGCAGCCGCTGGTCGACAGGGTTGGAGAGCTTGAGTCCGCCTTCCGGGATCTGACGGATCAGGAGCTAAGGAGCAAGACCACAGAGTTCATTCGCCGCCTCGACGTCAGAGAACCCCTCGATGATCTACTGCCGGAGGCCTTCGCCGCCGTGCGAGAAGCCTCTAAGCGCACCACCGCTATGCGCCACTTCGACGTCCAGATCCTGGGCGGCATCATCCTCCACCAAGGGAAAGTAGTGGAGATGAAGACCGGCGAGGGAAAAACCCTCGTAGCCACTCTCTCCCTGTACCTGAACGCCCTCACCGGCGAAGGAGCTCATCTCATTACTGTCAACGACTACCTGGCTCGGCGTGACGTGCAGTGGATGGGCCCCATTTTTCACCTCCTGGGCTTGACCGTGGGCCTGCTCCAACAAGGGGAGGGGAGCGCGTATCTGTACGATCCAGAGCACACACGGGGCGAGTTCACCCACCTCCGGCCCGTCCCTCGCAGGGAGGCGTACCAGGCCCACATCCTCTACGGCACAAATCATGAGTTCGGGTTCGATTACTTGCGGGACAACCTGGCCTTCACCCTCGAGGGGCGCGTTCAGCGCGAACTTCATTACGCCATTATTGACGAGGTGGATAACATCCTCATCGACGAGGCTCGTACCCCGCTGATTATCTCCGGCCCTTCAGATGAGCCCTTGGAGGAGTACAGGCGCTTTGCCCGCATGGCCCGCAAGCTGCGCCCCGACATTGATTTTGAGATTGATGAGAAGGAGCGCAACGTCATCCTGACCGAGGTTGGCCTGGCCACGGTGGAGGGGGAAACGGGAATAGAAAACATCTACGACGAAGCCAACTATCAGTATGTGCACTATATGGAGCAGGCGCTGAAAGCCCGAGCGCTGTTCCGCAAAGATCGCGACTATATCAAGCAAGGCCAGCGCGTTGTGCTAGTGGACGAGTTCACGGGGCGCTTGATGCCGGATCGCCGGCTGAGTGAGGGGCTGCACCAGGCCATCGAGGCCAAGGAGGGTGTGAGGATCAGGCCTCGCATGATGACTCAGGCCACCGTTACGCTCCAGAACTACTTCCGTATGTACGACAAGTTGGCAGGCATGACCGGCACGGCCGTCACCGAGGCCGAAGAGCTGGACAAGATCTACGGACTGGACGTACTTGTCCTCCCCACCAACGTGGAGTATATGGCCCACAGCCCCGACTCGAACCTGGTAGAGGAGCGGCGAAAGGAAGGCGGCGCCGAGGTCGTCGTGTACCACGAGAAAGACCATCCGGACGAGATCGTGTTCTGGAAGCGGATCGATTACCAGGATGTCATTTTCAAGACTGAGAAGGGGAAGTGGGAAGCCATAGTCAGCGAGATCGAGGAGTTGCATCAGGCGGGGCGGCCGGTGCTGGTGGGCACTACCTCTGTCGAGAAATCGGAGCGCCTCAGCGCCATGCTGAGGGCGGCGAGGATAGAGCATGAAGTCCTCAACGCCAAGAACCACACAGGCGAGGCCACCATCATCGCCAGGGCAGGGGAACCCAAGGCGGTGACCATCGCCACTAACATGGCTGGGCGAGGCGTCGATATCAAGCTGGGCGGCGAGTTGTCCGAGGAGACGATAAAGGCGGCCCACCGGCTGATGCGTGGTCGGGGCATTGACCCCTATCAGGCGACCACGGCTCAGCTCTACAGCGCCATCGCCGAAGTGCATCCTGACTACGTCCGTCGGCGGGAACAAGTCCTTGAGCTAGGTGGTCTGCATGTGCTGGGCACAGAGCGGCACGAGGCGCGACGAATAGATAACCAGCTACGGGGACGAGCAGGCCGTCAGGGCGAACCCGGCTCCTCTCGCTTCCACCTCTCCCTCGAAGATGACTTGATGCGGCGCTTCGGGGGGCCATCGGTGGCGAGCCTGATGGATAGACTGGGGGTGGAAGAAGACATCCCCATTGAGCACGGCATGGTGAGCAAGACTATCGAGGGAGCTCAAAGCAAGGTCGAGGGGTACAACTTCGATATTCGCAAGCATCTCCTCGAATACGACGATGTGCTCAATCGCCAGCGGGAGTTGATCTATGGGCGCCGATATCGGATCCTCGCGGGAAGAGACCTGGAGTCCGAGCTGTGGGACATCTTGGAGAGTGAAGTGGATCAGCGGCTGGAGGAGGGCGCGAGCAGCAACGGAGGCGAAGTGGCGTTGCTTTCGCATCTCAATGAGATTCTGCCTCTGTCCCTCGCACCACCCGGTGCCCCTTTCCCTTTCCGCTATTCATTCCTGGGGAATCTGACCTGTTTTCCGCCGTTCAGCGTCTCCCTCCTCGCCCGACACCTGGCGACTTTGCCACCGGAGGAGATCCCCGACACCCTGCTACAGATGGGCAGGCAAGCGAGTGACGAGTACCGCCAGCACTTGCTGGAAGATATCGTGGGTGAGCGGTTTGATGGGGCCCTGGAAAGATATCGAGATGACCTTGGCACATACAGAGAGTTCCTGGAGAACAAGGTAGATGACTACGTTGACCTGATGGAGGAGCAAGGTCGGCCCCTGAGCGGCCAAGACCTGCTACAGTATGTTCAGGGCGTGTTCCCTATCCCGTTGAAGGTCAAGCCCGGCGAGTTGAGGGGTTTGTCCCTACCGGATGCAACGGATCGATTTCTGTCCCACCTGGAGAGTGCCTACCACCAGGAACTGTGTGACAGACTCCTCAAAGCCACGCAGGCCAGAACCCCCGCCTCTTTCAGGCTGGACCAGATCAAGGTATCGGATGTCGCGCCTGAGGACATGGAAGCGCTGCTAACCAGCGCCATCTCCACCGTCTCTGATGAGGCCACACGGAACCGTTTGACCAAGATAGGCCAGGGAAAAGGCAATCTGCTCGATTCGCTCACCCGTATCAACCCCCTTGCCATAGTGGACCTGAACAGTCTGAAGGTCGTGCTAACTCAAGCGGTCGCTGTAGCCTTCGACCGGTGGGCGGAACGGCAACTCGAGGACTTGGAAAAGGCTGTTGAGGAGCGAGCCTCCAGCCTGCGCAATGCCTCGACAGAGGAGTTGGTCGGCTCATTGCTGGAGGTGGTCTACACAGAGAAAGCTGGCTTCGACAAAGGACATAAGAAGCGGATTTCCTTCGCGCCTCGCTTGCCCTTGCCTTTCCTGGCCTTGCCGGTAGTCCGTGACCTGGCGCCCGACGAGCTGCGTCAGTCGGTCCTGGAGGAGTTGGAGCTCTCCCTCGTCACTCGTGAGCAGACGTGGGGTCAGTACGAACTAGCCCGCCTCGCACAGCGAGGCCTTGCCGAGCTGGACAGCGACTTCCGCGAGGGTCTGGCTGAACACCTGGGCGAAGCCACAATGGCCGAAGTTCAGAATCAACTCATCGGGGCCTTGGACCCGGAGTTGGGTGACCAGGTGACAGGCTATCTGAGCATCCGACGAGCAGAGGGGCAGAGATTGGCTGATCTGGAGCTGTACGACGATTTGGCCAGGTACCTCGAGCAGGAATTCGAAGTGCAGCTCGGGGACGCAGGACCCGATTTGGATCCGGAAATCGCCCAACAGATGCAGAACTACCTCACCAAACAAGGTTACTTCGAGGATCCAGCGGCCAGAGAGAAACTGCGGCAAGAGCGCCTGGGGGACTTGGAAGACGCTGTGCGAGAAGGCATCGCGTCCTACTTGGGTCAGATCGTGTTGGAAGAGCTGAAGCAGATACCCGTCGCGCAATGGGACCCCGAGATCCGGCAAGGGGCGAGCGACTATCTCCAGACTCGCGGCCACTTCGTGGACGAGGAGAAAGTCCAACATTTCTTCGTGCACGCCACCTTGGGAGATCTGGGGGAGGCATCAGCTCTCGAAGCCTGCAGACTCATCGTCAGGCGACGTCTGGAGAGGGTTGATTCTCGAACCATCGCCGGGCTCAAAGGCGACCTTCAGGACGACATCCTGAGCTACTTGCAGCGACAGGGCCTGTTCGCCGACCAGGAGAAGCGACAGCATTTCGAGGCGCAAACACTGGATCAGCTCGAGGACACCACCTTGGCCGGCTTGAGCAACCACCTCGGTCGTCAGAGGCTACAAGCGGCGAGGACCATCTCCGCGCTGCCAGCGGAGGTCCGTCGTGATCTACAAGGTCATCTCAGCGAGCTTGATTACTTCACCGATCATGAGTTAGTCGCCTCCTTCCACCAGGGCAAGCTGGGAGATCTGGGGGAGGACGTTCTCCAAGGGGTGAAGGATCACCTCCTGGAAGACCTGGAACGAGACCTGAGTGAGAAGCTGATCGGTGAACTGGAGCCACACGTTCAGGAGAGCATACGTCGCTACCTGAAGAGCGCAGACTACTTCGTAGACCACGACAAGGCGCGCCGGTTCGATAGCCTCACCTTGTCCGGGCTTGATCCAGGGACACTGCACGAGGTAGAACAGGAACTGGGACAACAGATAGTCGCTCAGTTGGACCAGCGCAAATTCATGAACTTGGACCAGGAAACCAGGGAGAGCATCCTCCGATATCTGGATATGGAAGGCTTGTTCAAGAAGAAGAAGAAGAGGGAACAGTTCGTCAAACAGAGCCTGGTAGAGGTGGACAAGGAGCTCCGGGATGGGATTGCCTATCATCTGGGCAGGAGCCGGGTGATGGAGTACAGAGAGGCGAGGCTCGCCGAATTGCCTGATGAACTTCGCAATCCTGTCTGGCAGCACTTGAGAGACAATGGCCACTTCTTGGATAGAGAAAAAGAGGAATACCTGGAGATCGAGGAGGTGAGGAATCTCGACCCTCAGTTGCGCCGTGGTCTTCGCGCAGCCCTCGAACGAGATTTGGAGGAACTCCTGGCGCAGCGGAAGGTGGCTGAGCTGCCCGATGATATGCAAACGGACATCAAGGAGTATCTTGAGGCCAAGGAGTACTTCATACACCATGACCTCCTGGCCGAATTCGACGTTCTGAGGGCCGAGGATTTGCCACCGGAAATATACGAGGCCGCCTGCCAGTACCTGGGACGGCGCACCCTGGCGCAAACAGAGGGTCACAAGCTCTCGGAGCTGGGAGACGATCTGCGCGAAGAGATCCAAGAACACTTGGAAGGCACGGATTACTTCCTCGACAAGGCCAAACGAGAGAAGTTCATGCAGCGCAGATTGGCGAACCTGGACGATGAAGTCTTCGAGGGCTTGGTATTGGCACTGGCGCAAGAGTTGGCCCAGGGAGCCATGACACACCAGGTAGCAGAGTTCGACGACCACGACCGTGAGTTAGTGCGCACCTACCTGGACAGCGTCGGCCATTTCTTGGACAGCGATGCGCTTGCTCGCTTCCAAGACGGTATGCTGACGGACCTCAACCTGGACAAGAGGGATTATCAAGGCCTGGCCTTGTGGCTGGGGCAAAGACAGCTCGCACACAGGACCGAGCAACGGTTCGGCGACCTGGAAGAGGAACTGCGCGAGGACATAGAGCGATATCTGATCTCCACTGATTACTTCCTGGACCGGGAGAAGCTCCGTGCTTTTCAAGAGCAACCGCTCGTGGATCTCGACGAGGTGATGCGGGCCAATCTAGTGCAATACCTGTGGGACAGCCGAGAAGAGGAGATCGGTGAGCAGAGGCTCATCGACTTGGATGAGCAAACCCGTCGTCGTGTAGAGAGCTTTCTCGCGCGCAGGCAGCCAGGTTTGGACGAAGCAGGGATGGCTGAACTCGACGGTCTCACGGTCGCTGACTTGGATGGGGAGCTGAGGAGGGGGCTGGCCACCTACCTAGGACAGCAGCGGCTGAATGAGATTGGGGAGAAGAGAATCGGCGAATGGAGTAAGCTTGAGCGCGCAGAGCTACAGCGCTACCTGGGGAAACGGCTGATGCAGCAGATTGAGAAGCGCCTGTTGCTGGGCGCTATCAGCCGCTTGTGGGTCGACTATCTGACCGCCATCGAAGACCTGAGATTGGGCATTGGCCTGCAAGCCTACGGACAGATGGATCCCCTCGTGGAGTATAAGCGTCGCGCCTTCGGGATGTTTGGTGAACTCACCGACAACATTCGTGGTATGGTCGTCACCAACGTCTTCCGCTATCCACCTCAGCCTCTGGAGCTCGTGCAGCCTGGTGAGCAAAACTAGGGAGTTGTCCGTGAACCGATCTATGACCCTTCCCCACGACGTCGAAACGTGGACAAGTTGCTGGACATAGAAACAGCCGCAGATCTGCCACGGATCAGGATCTTTGCCGGACCGTTTGGCACTGGCAAGACAGAGGTGGCGATCAATTACGCCCTCGCCCTCGCGAGCCGGGACCAGGCTGTTACGCTGACGGACTTGGATGTAGTGACCCCTTACTTTCGCTCCCGAGAGATGGCGGAGAGGCTGGAGGAGAGTGGCGTAGCGGTCGTGGCCCCCCCTGACCTCACAAAACGGATCCCTCTACCAGCGGTAACGGCACAGATCTGGGGCACGATGGAGGGCCGTGACGCCGTGACAGTGGTCGACGTGGGAGGAGATGCCCAGGGCGCAAGGGCCATCGGCCAGTTCAAAGCCTCGATCGAGCGCTCCGGCTACATCATGTACCTGGTCGTCAACCCTTATCGCCCCTTCAACGCCACTGTGCAGAGGATAGCTCGGACCATCAAAGATGTAGAGGAGAACTCTCGCCTGAAGACGGGTGCGCTGGTGAGCAACCCCAACCTCATCGCCGAGACGACTCTGCAAATCGTTAATGACGGACACGGCCTGGTTGAGGAAGCCAGCGAGGCATTGGGTCTGCCGATAGCCTTTCTGTGCATTGAGGAGCGGCTACTTGAGGGACGCGGAGACGAACAGTATGACCGACCCGTTCTGCCATTGAGGCGGCACTTCTACCCACCGTGGGAAGAGCAATCTAGCGAGTAGCGGAGGTTTGTCATCATGCCCACCATAGTCATCGACGAGGACCACTGCAAAGGATGCCAGTTGTGCACCGCTGTATGTCCGAAAGACCTGGTGAAAATGGCCGAGCACTTCAACGCCAAAGGGTACCATCCTGCCAAGCTGGTGGACCCCAAGGGGGAGTGCACCGGCTGCACCCTGTGTGCGTTGATATGTCCGGACATCGCTATCACAGTCTATCGCTAGTCAACGAGCCCTCCCAGGGGCCTCAACAGAAGGTGATCAAGACATAGGAGAGATGAGCATGGCAAGAGTGCTAATGAAAGGTAACGAAGCTATCGCGGAGGCGGCGATTCGAGCCGGCTGCGACGCCTACTTCGGCTACCCGATCACGCCTCAGACCGAACTGCTGGAGTACATGTCCAAGAGGATGCCAGAACTGGGACGAGTCTTCGTTCAGGGCGAGAGCGAGCTCGCATCCGTCAACATGGTCCTGGGAGCAGCCGCCGCGGGCAAGAGGGCGATGACCTCCTCCTCCAGCCCAGGCATCAGCCTCAAGCAGGAAGGCATCTCCTACCTGGCCGGTACCGAGTTGCCTGCGGTGGTGGTTAATATCATGCGCGGCGGCCCCGGCCTGGGCAACGTCCAGCCCTCGCAGGCCGACTACTTTCAGGCCACCAAGGGTGGAGGCCACGGCGACTACTTTCCCATCGTCCTCGCGCCATCCACGGTCCAGGAAGCGATAGACTTCACCATTTTGGCCTTCGAATTGGCCGACAAGTATCGCAACCCAGCCATGATTCTGGGAGACGGAAGCATCGGCCAAATCATGGAACCCGTCGAACTACCTGAAGTGGAACCAAAACCGCCTCCCAAACCATGGGCCCTGACAGGCTGCAAAGATCGGGAGAAGAACATCATCCGCTCCCTCTATCTCCTGGCCGGGCCTCTGGAGGCACGGAACATCATCCTACAGAAGAAATACCGCGAGATCGAGGCCCACGAGCAGCGCTACGCAGAGTACATGCTGGACGGAGCCGAGATTGTTATCGTCGCCTATGGCACCGTGGGCCGCGTGGCGCAGACGGCCATCAAGAAGGCGAGGGATGAGGGTATCCTCACTGGGCTCTTCCGCCCCGTCACGCTCTACCCCTACCCCAAGGAGGCCCTGTCCTCAGTGATCGAGCAGGCCAAAGTGTTCTTGGTGCTGGAGATGAGCGCCGGTCAGATGCTGGAGGATGTGGAACTCGTGGTTGAGGGTCGAGTGCCCGTCGAGTTTCAGGGCTGGCTTGGAGGACGAGTCCCGACACCCACCGAGGTGCTGGAGAAGATCAGAGAAGTCGCCGACAAGCACACAAGCTGATCGGCTGAGCACGCTAGCACACGTCCTGCAGAGTACGAAAGGGGAATCACATGCCTGAGGGAAAGGTAGTCTTCAAGAGACCAGAGGCTCTCGAGGAGACACCCACTCACTACTGTCCCGGTTGCACGCATGGCACCATCCACCGCCTGATAGCGGAGGTCATTGATGAACTGGGGATCCGGGAGAAAACCATCGGTATCGCGCCCGTAGGATGTGCGGTCCTGGCCTATCACTACTTCAAGTTCGACATGGCGGAGGCGGCCCACGGACGAGCCCCGGCGGTGGCGACCGGCATCAAGCGGGTCAGACCGGAGAACGTGGTCTTCACCTACCAGGGCGACGGCGACCTGGCGGCCATCGGCACCGCGGAGATAGTCCAGGCCGCCAATCGGGGTGAGAACATCACCGTCATCTTCGTCAACAACGCCGTTTTCGGCATGACGGGGGGCCAGATGGCACCCACGACCCTGCCAGGCCAGGTCACCACTTCTACGCCGACCGGGCGCGACGTTAAGGTGGCCGGCTATCCCTTGAGGGTGGCTGAGCTCATCGCCCAGACAGCGGGAGCCGCTTATGTGGTGCGCCGAACGGTTACGCAACCCAAATACGTCCGCAGTTGCAAGAAGGCGATCAAGACCGCGTTCGAAACTCAACTGGCGGGCCTGGGCCTATCCATCGTGGAAGTACTGTCCACCTGCTCCACCAACTGGGGGATGAGTCCCCTCGAAGCCTTGGACTGGGTCGAGGACAACATGATCCCCTATTACCCGCTGGGCGACTACAAGGTGATAGACGAGGTCAAGAGCCTGGAGTAGGACAGCGGCGTCTCTGCGACTGAGAAAAGGAGCGTGTTCATGTTGGAACAGATCATCATCTCTGGCTTCGGAGGGCAAGGGGCCCTCTTTGCCGGGCAACTGTTGACCTACGCTGGCCTGGAGGAGGGCAGGCACGTATCCTGGTTGCCTTCCTACGGCCCTGAGATGCGGGGAGGAACGGCTCGCTGTACCGTGACTGTCTCCGACGAACCCATCGGCTCCCCGATCACTGACACGCCCAGTGCGGTGATGGCGCTGAACCCTGCATCTCTGGAGATGTTCGAACCCAAAGTACTGCCCGACGGCCTCCTCATCATTAACAGCTCTATCGCCAAGAAACAGGTGCAGAGGAAGGACATCACGACCATCAGGATTCCCGCCAACGACATAGCCCGGGACGAGATGGGAAACGAACGTATGTCCAACATGATCCTGCTTGGAGCACTGGTGAGGGTTACAGGTGTGGTCACTCTAGATTCGGTGATGAAGGCTCTGAAAAAGAACCTGCCAGAGAGGAGGCACCACCTCCTGGAACCTAATAGGCAGGCCCTCCAGAAGGGCTGGGAGCTCGCAGAAGAGGTCACGAAGGACTAGAGAATGCTCCTGGGCCAAGTGAAGCTGACCATAGTCAGCGACGGCGTGTTTTGGCTGGACGGCGGGGCACACTTTGGCATCGTGCCCCGCGTCCTTTGGGAACCCCTCATCGTCCCCGACGACCGACATCGCGTCCCCATGGGCCTCAACTGCCTGCTCATCGAATCGGCCGGGAAGAGGATTCTCGTGGACACCGGGCTGGGGGACAGACTCTCCGCCAAGCGACGAGAGATGCTCAATCTAGAACGCGATAGGGGACTGGTCGGCGCCCTGGAGCAGGTAGCCGTGGCCGCTGAGGACATTGACATCGTGATCAACACCCACCTCCATGCGGATCATTGCGGTGGCAATACTCATCTGAACGAGCACCGCCAAGCCGTGCCCACCTTCCCCCGAGCCGAATACTGGATCCAGCGCCTGGAGTGGGCCGATGCTCGCTACCCCAACGAGCGCACCAAGGGCACGTACTTCAGCGAGAACCTTGTCCCGCTGGAGGAGCACGGGCAGTTGCGTCTCCTCTACGGGGACACCCCGGTGACAGAGGAGGTGCGCTGCATGGTCACCCGGGGGCACACCAGAGCTCACCAGTCGGTGGTCATCCGGTCACAGGGCCAGACAGCTATCTACCTGGGCGATGTCGCCCCCTGGAAAGAGAATATCGAACGGCTGGCGTGGACTCCCGCGGGGGATGTGGAACCCCTGGACACTATCGAAACCAAGCGTGCCCTCCAGCAGTGGGCTTTGGAAGAGGAGGTGTTGTTGATATTCGAGCACGATCCTCGCATCACCGCAGGGTATCTGCGCCAGCACGGAGACAAGCTGGAGGTAGAACCGGTTAATCTGGAGTAGTCTTGGAGAGGGATGGCGTCACGTGCCTGATCGAACAGTTACTTGGGGCGCTGTTCCGTTGAGCACCCCCTTCAAGTTGACTCGCATGGGCCTTTGTTATATGCTTGTGTGCAGGCGCGGGCGAGAATGAGGTGTTGACCTACATGACCTTTCCGCCGGAACGTTGGAGCGCTTGAACCGAGAGGTGAAGCGGCGCACAGACGTGGTTCGCATCTTCCCCAACCTGGATTCGATGCTGCGACTGGTGGGGCCGGTGCTGATAGAGATCCATGACGGGTGGCAGGCAGGGCGGCGATTCTTCAGCTTGGACTCGATGCATAACCTGAAAGAACCGGAAGAGCTGGAGATGGCTCCGCCCAGTCCCTTGCGCTTGGCGCCCATTCACTGAGGACATAGCCTCACTAGCCACCAGGCTGGCCGGAGGCACGAGGAGATCGATTCCGAACCAACGACTAATCATGTGGAAGCACCAGCCAATTCACACCACTTGACAAGACGGAAGCTCGGAGTCTGGTACGACAATGCCCCGATGGAGAGCTTCTTTGGTACGTTGAAAAGCGAGTTGGTGCATCACCGTGTATATCGTACCCGCGACGAGGCGAGGGCTGACCTGTTCTTCTACATCGAGGTGTTCTACAATCGACCTCGGCGCCACTCAGTCCTGGACTATCGCAGCCCGGAGGCCTATGCTCAACCTCTATCATCAGCAGCGTGAGCTTTGCTTAACTCCATGTCCACAAAACTAGGGGAGGGTCAAGCTTCAAATGGCGGTACCAGGAATTGAAGTAGGGCGAAGATGTAAGAGCATTCTTGAGAGTTATTACGGCCCTCGGTTCAAGAGCTTGATTCTCTACGGGTCTGTGGCTCGTAACCAAGCGGACGCAAGCAGTGACATCGATTTGCTTGTGCTCTTGAGTCAACCGTTTGACTATGTTGACGAACTCCGACAGATAGTCGAGATACTCTATCCCGTACAGCTTCAGTCGGAGCAGTTGATTTCCGCCAAGCCGGCCCCTGTGGATGAATTCGAGCAAGGGAGGCTTCAACTATACAGAAGCGCGAAGAGGGAGGGGCTGGCTATATGACGTTGAAGCACGCGGAAGAGATAGCTGCAAACTTGGAGCGGGCGGGGGCGTCCATGCAAGCCGCCGCGGAATTGACTTCGAGCGGCTACTACGATTTTGCTGCTTCACGGGCATACTATGCGGCTTTCTACGCTGCAACGGCTCTCTTGTTGAGCGAAGGACTGGAGTTTGGCAAGCATAGTGGGGTGATAGCCGCCATACATCAAGGATTTGTAAGAGCGGGTAGATTGGACAAGAAATACGGCAAGGATTTGAACTGGCTGTTTGAATTGCGTGGGGTTGGGGATTATGGCGTCACTATCCATGTATCGCAAAAGGATGCTGAGAAAGCGATCAGAACGGCGGAGGAGTTCGTGAGCGCCGTACAGACGATGCTGACGCAAGAAGGCGGAACGCCCGAGCCTGGTTCTGTGTGACCTGAACCCAGTGATAGGCACAGAACGTCGTATGCCTGCACGGACAGAGACTAGATCGCTAGACAACCATAAGCCCTGGGTCTAGCATTCAAACTGCCTTGAGGTATCAGAATGTGAATATCTCGCCGGAGAGGATACCAATCACTTGCCCCGGCTGTGGAGCCCCCATCTCCGCAGAGGTGTGGCAGATAGTGGACGTTGGGCAGAACCCGGATCTGAAGCGACAGCTTCTGCGGGGTCAAATCAACGGTATTACCTGTCCTGCCTGTTCGCGGCCCAGGGCAGTCGCGGCGCCCATCGCCTATCACGATCCAGAGAAACAACTGTTCCTCATCCTCTTGCCCATCGAACTAGGACTCTCGGGCGAGGATCAGGAGAAGACCATCGGCGAACTGACCAACGCGCTGATGGACTCCCTTCCGGCAGAGCAGCGCAAGGGCTATCTCTTTCAGCCCAAGACCTTCTTCTCCATGCAAAGCTTGAGCGAAGAGATACTGCGGGCCGACGGCATCACCGATCAGATGATGCAGGATCAGATGGAGAAGAGCCAACTGCTGCAAGAGCTACTGGCACATGGAGACGATGACGACAGCCTCAAAACCCTGGTGGAGGAGAAGAAGGCTCAACTGGATTATGAGTTCTTCTTGCTGCTCACCGCCTCCATAGAGCAGGCCGGGCAGGAGGGGGACGAAACGTTGGGCGAGCACCTGACCGCTCTCCGAACGAAGCTATTGGAACTGGTGCAAGCCCCAGGGGAGTCACCCCTGAAGGACATGCCGGAGGTATTGACCCGAGACGAGTTGGTTGAGCAACTGCTTTCCGTGAAGGAGAATGACCAGTTGAAGACCCTGGTGGCTGTGGCGCGCCCTATTCTGGACTACCAGTTCTTCCAGATGCTCACCGGTCAGATAGAAGCTGCCGAGGGACAGGGAGAGAAGGAAAGGGCTGAGGAGCTAACGGCGCTACGCACTGAAATCCTCAATCTGGTAGACGAACTCGATCAGGAAGCCAAGGAGGCCCTCGACCGAGCGGGAAAGCTGCTGCGACAGATACTGGAGAGCGAGGACATCAAGGCCGCGGCGGAGGAGAATGTCGAGCAGATAGACGCGGCTTTCCTCACCGTCTTGGAGGCGAACATCCTTGCCGCTGATGAGGCCGGCCAGGCGGAGACGGCCGACAAGCTAAAGAAGTTGAAGGAACACGTTGTCTCCTTGCTTGAAGCGCGCCTGCCACCAGAGATGCGTCTGATACAGCAACTGCTGTCCACGGAGGGGCACGAGGAGCGACGAGAACTCCTTGAAGAGCACCGTAACGTGATAAACGATCAGTTCCTGAAGCTCATGGAGGCCATTGTCGAAGATCTGCGATCACAGAAGCAGGACACCGCGGCGGAACACTTAGGAGAGACCGTCAAAGACGTAAAGACTATCTTGCGAGGCGACCACGACCCATCCACAGACTAGCGGTGGTCAGCCTAGCCGGGCGCTGCTCCACAGCGCAGCTTGATTGTCTTGCCAGTTGTACCTGTTGAAGCAAATGTAGACTCTGTGTCTCTTTCGGTGGTCTTGATCTGCCATTCTCCTTGGTCAAGTCTATTGAATCTACCCCGACCCCAAGGGCTGCTGTCCATTGGCCCGATGCTCGCTGTCACGGTTGCACAATGTGAGCATCATGAGCGAACAGACTGTGTGGCTGATGTTCCTCTTCTTGCCTCAGGGCTCTCGAGGTTGACCCTCTGACTCGATCCGGCCAAGAGCACTCAAGGCTCTGCCGATGCTCAGCGAACGGCTCGACGGGCTACGTGTCGGAGTGTGAGGGAGACACCCAACCAGGCGATCTTGAGCCAGGTGGAGAGCCTGCGCCGTTCGTTGTACACAGCCCGGAGAACGTAGTCGTCGCGCTCTATGGTATCCAGAACGCCTTCAAAGCGGGCGCAATACCAGTATCCCACGATCTTACAACGCAAAACGTCCAGTTCGTCTAAGTACCCCTTGCCCTGATGGAAGTATTGCCGCGCCTGTTCCACCCGGCCTCGCACCCAGGCTCGCAAAGCACGGCTGTCTACATCTTCCGGGCCGATGCCGTGCGCTGCCAGGTATTCACGGGGGATGTTGATGTACCCATCAGCCGTGTCCAGCACCATGTCGCGGAGCATATGAGTGATGTGAGCGGCAGTGGCTGCCAGACAACGGCTGTCAGTGTCGGGATAGGGATGACCGTTGCCGATGAAATACTGGATGCAGTCAGTGACCGACTTGCCCAGACAGTTCGAGTACCACGTCAACTCTTGCTGGCTGATGAGCCGCCCTTTGCGGTAGGCGTCGAACTCGAGAATGGCCAGGAAATTGCGAATGAAGGACTGAAGCCCGCTGTTCTCTTCCCTATCATGGCCAATGAGATCGGCCACCATTTCCTCTTCCCGCGTCAGGTCGTCCGGCCGTTCGCTTCTGTATAGACGGTCAATCAAGTCCCCTTGCCGCCGGATGAAGGAAATGCGCTCGTCACTGGACTGAGCTGAAAGGTCTACGACATCGTCTGCCCAGCGGAAATAGGCGTAGGCTCGGTAGCAGTCATTTTCCAGGCCTCTATCCACCATCAGGCGGACCGTGTAATAGGTTTGCTTGCTTCCAACCCGAGTGATAGACTGGGCCAGGGTTCCAGTGGGATCTATCATGGGTACGCTCTCCTCATTCGCTGTCACTCCTTCAGTGGATCGAGACTACCTAGTACAAATGAGTGTTGCTCTACGAGGTCGCTGCAGCCGTGATCATGGAAGCTACTGAGGGACGCCAGCATCGTGCAGGACACGTTCGGCAGCGAAGCGAGCGGAGAGAAGTCCGGCGGGCAGGCCGCTGCCAGGATGGGTGCTGGCCCCTACAAAGTACAGATTCTGGTAGCGTTCACGTCGGCTCCCCAGGCGTATGATCGCTCGATTCGACCCCTATCATCCACTGGGCGCCGTTTCATTTCTCATTTCCTGCTCAGCAACCCCTTCTGCACCGCGCGCACGATGCTATCATATCATGGTCAAGGGGAGAGTGTCAACTTCTCCGAGTGGTTGTCTTCATCTCTACGCGAGGCAAACTCGCCTTACGGCGGGTGGCTGAAGCACAGCAGAACGCTTGATGGAGATCGCCCAGGAGATGGAAGCCAGGCTCCAGGCTGGCCGTGACGATGCGTCCCCTCCCCCGGAGCAACGGAGACTGATTCTCTCTGAACGCGGCCCCCGGGCAGCTACACCTCGTGCCAAGTGACGCTGTTCGGACCAGCTCTGCCCCGACCCACCGCATAGCGAGCCTGACGACGATTTTGTCACCTTGCCTTCTGCTCAGCTCCTGAGCAACCGAGGTCGAATATCGCGACCGAACAGTGATCTCGCTCGCCCTTGACATAGAACAAAAGTTCGTATATAATAAGGGTGGTTGTCAGAGGCGAATGCGAAAGGAGGGCAACCATGAGCCTATCATCGCGACAGGAGGCCATGCTGGAATTCATCAACCAGTTCCTCCAACAGAACGGGTACCCGCCGAGTATCCGGGACATAGGAACTGCAGTGGCCATCTCCTCCACCTCGGTCGTGAACTATAACCTCAAGATCCTGGAACGGGAAGGGTACATCTCCCGCGACCCCGAGGTGTCTCGGGGCTTGAGACTCGTCGGTCACGGCAGAGATAGAGAGCTTCTGATCAGCGTGCCCTTGCTGGGGAGAATCGCTGCGGGCGATCCCATTCCAGTCCCGGGGGACACCGTACCGGAGGAACACCTGGAACTGGCACGGGGCATCCTGCGGGAGGAGGAAGGCATGTACGCCCTGAAGGTCCAGGGCGAATCCATGGTAGACGCTCTGATCAACGATGGGGACATCGTGATCATGAAGCACCAAGAGGTGGCCGACAACGGTGACATGGTAGCCGTGTGGCTGCGTGACAAAGAGGAGACCACCTTGAAGAAGATCTATCATGAGGGGAACAGGATTCGACTGCAGCCTGCCAACCCCACCATGGAGCCCATCTACGCCACGCCAGGCAACGTGCAGGTTCAAGGCAAAGTGATCATGGTCATCCGCCAACTCCAGGCGGCCTGAACCTTGAGTCTTGCCCAATTGCCTTCGAGATGAGTTTCTGGGAGGTCTGTCTGCGGAAGAGCGCACACCAAACAACCTCCCCGAGCTTCTGAAACCTTCGGGAGGTTCGGACAATACCACTTCTTCCAAAGGCGCAGGGTGGCGTAAGCCGTCGGGCCCCTCAGCCCGCTGGCCGTCCAGCGGGGACAAAGAGCGGTTCAGTATCTCTGGGCGTCTCTGAATTCGAGAATGGAACAGCAGTGCTGGCCAAAGTGAATTGAACAGAGCGACGGTGTCCAGGCGAACGCGAGCGGCAAGAGCTCCGCCGATTCGCGACAGCCTGGCGGAGCGGGTAGGGGTGAGAGGCGAGCGGGGCGTTGGCTTCGGATGGAAGGCATGGTATGCTGGGGATGGCTTGGTGCCGGTGACCCCGTGAGAGTTGCGGACGCTTGTCGGGACCGGGGTGGTGGAATCAGTGGGGTCGCCGGGGTTAGGAGGGGGGAGCATGAGGATCGTAGAGAGATACTCTCACCTAAACGGCGAGGAATACCTCATAGTACATCATGGGGCCATATACAAGGAGATTGAAGAGGTCGTCGATTCAGTGGCGGCTGATCGCTTCAAGACGAAGGTGAGCAAAGAGAAAACGATGCCGGGCAGGTTGCTCTACAGCCCCGGGGACCTGAACCGCGAGTTCGACCGGCTTTTCGGCGAGCGAGAGTGGAAGGGAAGACGGTACTCCTACTACGTTACGACCGATTACCGGACCGCGCAGAGACTCATCGGCGTGTCACTGGAGGAGCAGAAGGAGTTGCTAGTTGAGGAGGGGGTGAAGAAACCAATCAGGTCCTACAAGCAGACGGACTTCGTCAAAGAGAACGTCGCCATCGAGGTCCAGTTCGGCAAGTATTCGTTTGTTGCCTACGATCTATTCGTGAAGCATGTGCTATTCTACAGCGGCGGCGTGATCAACGTCGGGATCGAGATTCTGCCCATGAAGTCAATGCAGGAGGAGATGTCGACGGGTATCGCATACTATGAGGGGGAGGTGTACAACGTTCTGGTCCATGGTCGAAGCAATCCCCCGGTGCCGTTGCTGGTGCTAGGCGTAGCTCCTTGAGGGCCGCTGGTACAGCGATGAGATGCTGCTGTAGTGTCGGGGTGGGCGGCGCATTGTGTCGTGGAGGCGCGAGGAAATGGACTTGGTGATCTCTCCGGAGTACACACCAGAAGCGACCGTGACCCTGTTCCATGGAGATCGGTTGGCGCTGCTGAATCAGATTGCGGAGGCAGGCGCTCGAGCGGAACTTGTGGTGACTTCGCCGCCCTACAACGTGGGGAAGGAATACGAGCGAAGAACATCGTTCGAAGAGTACAAGAGAGAGCAGGAGCGTACAATAGAGGCATGCGTGGGAATCCTGTCGCCGACGGGGAGCATCTGTTGGCAGGTTGGGCACTTCATAGAGGGCAGTGGGAGAGAAAAAGAGGCGTATCCGTTAGACTTGGTGCTGTATCCTGTCTTCAAGGAGTTGGGGCTGAAGCTGAAGAACAGAATCGCGTGGCATTTCGGCCACGGTCTGCATGAAACGTTTCGATTCTCCGGGCGGCACGAGACTATCCTCTGGTTCACCAGAGACACCCCGGATTACACGTTCAATCTGGATCCGGTTCGTGTCCCGCAGAAGTATCCGGGGAAGAGGGCTTTCAGAGGCCCACGAAAGGGCCGCCCATCCGGCAACCCCCTGGGCAAGAATCCGAGTGATGTGTGGAGCATGCCGAACGTCAAGGCCAATCACCCGGAGAAGACAGAGCATCCGTGCCAGTTCCCTGTGGGGCTGGTGGAGAGATTGATACTTGCCCTGACCAATGAGGGCGACTTGGTCGTTGACCCGTACGTTGGCGTCGGGACGACAGCAGTCGCGAGTTACCTGCGGAACCGGCGGTCAGCCGGGGCGGATACTGAGCAGGGATACCTTCAAATAGCGAGAGGGCGATTGGAGCAGGCTAAGCGAGGGACACTTCCACGCCGGCCTCTGAACAAACCCGTCTACCGACCTACGGGGAATGAGAAGGCAGCACAGATACCTATGGAGTGGGTGGAGGGACAGTCTTAGCGGGCTTGCGGGGTGTCTGGAGGCCATGGTGGAGCCTCTCTTGCGATGGTCAGGATTTCCCCGATTGATTCTCAACGAAGCTTTGGCTCAACGCCTCAATCGCCTCCTGGGTGAGTTGCAATGCCCGTTCAAACCGTGGAAGAGATTCCCTCGACAATGCCTCCCACCACTCCCAAGCAGCTGCGAAAACACCTTCAATGCGGTGTCTCAAATTCCGCACCTCTTGTTGGGACACATGGTAGCTCTCGTGAAGCGACCACACGAGGTCAACGGGCAGGTGAGCCACTAATGGGCTTTGGATGAGTAGTTTCCAGTTTTCTGTCTGCAAAACCGTGTCGCGGTGGAAAACCGGGTCACTAGGGTTCAACTTGCGGTCCCTCAGCGCGCCCACTATCCGGTTCAGCTCAGCTTCGTTCCAGGTTCGCTCTCCAGAACCCCCTCTGACCTTGACAGAGAACAGACGTTCTGCTATAATGAGTAGTAGAACGGGTGTTCTAGCGGGCAGGTTGTTGCAGCAAGGACTTGCTTCAGCTAGCTGCCAGGTCAAGATTCTGCCGGCGCCAGAGGGGGTTTCATCATGCAAGCATCGGTCTGTGAGCACCGTCAGGTCTCAGAAGATGGCCGCATCACCTGTGCCAAGATAGTCCTCGGGGATAACCAAGTCTCTCCCGACCTGTGTGGTGACTGCCCCGCCAGGGCCCGCAACTGTCAGCATCTACGTTTCTCCCTTCAGAAGCACTCCCTCACTCCGATCACCGTCCGCTGGGGCAACGGCCACGTCGAGACGTGGGATGACATTTCGCCCTCCGTCTCCTTCGTTCAAGCCGCCTGCCACGTGAGGACCATCGCCGTCTCGTCGCCCAGAGACTGCCTTTCGTGCCAGTTGCGGGAAGCCCTCCACCCTGAGATGGAGCTTCCAACCCCAGCTTTGGAACCCATCCCTCCGGCCCACGGCCACGCCATCCCCTTTGTCGGAGTCGCGCAGTAACAGGAGGCCTACCATGGAGATCGGTCTGCTATGGTATGACGATACCCAGGTCGAGTTCGCCGCCAAGGTTCAGCAGGTTGTGCAGCGGTACGAGGAGAAGTTCGGCAAGGCGCCGAATAGGTGCTATGTTAATCCAGCTTCGATGCCGGGAGAGGTCAAAAAGTTTTCGTTGAACGGGATCAGGATCCTCACCAGCCCCACTATTCTGCCGGACCACTTCTGGGTGGGGGTTGAAGGACGAAAGCGCAATGTCACCCGTGAGACCCCCGAGGTCTCCGAACCCTCATAGCCAGGTTCATCGCCCGACACCTCTGTCCCCCTCGTTCCCTCCTGGTCGCCGCTTGGCTCTGGTTGGCAGCGGAGGCCGACAGCCACGAAGAGAAGGACCGCTGTCTGAAGGCGATACTGCAACTTGACCCTGACAACGAACCGGCGTCGGTGCCTGTGTTGCGGCTAGACCAGGAACGGCCAAGTAGCTAGGCTCCTGTGCAGGACCGATTGCGAGAGACTAGTTTCGGTGCTGCAATCCCCTTGAGGCCCTGCTGCGAGAGATACGACAGGTGGTTACACCTTTTGGTACAATCTCCTCCTCAACAGCGGGGCGTCTCTGCGTGGTCTGAAACTGAGCTTGCGCTGTCTTCCCCTGTGTGGTACAATCCACTAGCTTCGCTTCGCTACCTCGTCGACCTGCTGAGATTCCCTATCTGGTCCTAGAGAAGGCAAAGTGGCCAGGCCAGCATATCGCGCGGGGAAGCCCACCAAGCCCGCTAAGACAGTACTAGCCTCAATTGCCTAAGGGGAGGCGCCGCGTGACGCAATCGTCCCCACCTGCGGCGCCCAAGTCGAATCCCGAGCACCATGCTGGCGAAAGGAGAGGGTACTGATGTCTGTCCAGAAAACCCAAGAAGGGTCAACGATCTACCGATGGCTTGTGATATTCGGCCTGGTTCTTGGCATATTGCTTGCAATGGTTTCCATTGCTGAGATCGTCTATCATCCGCTCTGCTATGTGCTTAGGCGCCCACCTTCTTTCACCTTTCTATGCGAGGGAGGTGCGGAGCCAGGTTCCTGTGTTTATGAAGTGACTAGCCCTTTGCGCTGGGGGGGAGACCAACAGAGTCGAGCTCAAATCATAGTGAGCGCAGACTACTGTAGTGGTCACGTGGCTGGGCCCGTCCACATCGAGATTCAGCCAGCCGAAGGCGAGTCAACAGAAGTCGAAGGATGGGAGCAGTTTCAAGCTTCACATGGCGAATCACGGACGGTTTCGCTGGCGCTGGAAGACCTCTTTGCATACTCTGGAGTCCCGCATCCAGACGGTGTACCTGGCATAACCGCGAGTGGTGCCCCTAAGCAAGCAAGGGGACAGTTTGATATCAGGATCATGTACGCCGACAAGGTTATGGCAAGCACAACCATTACGGTTGTCAACACACCCTGGCTTCACTGTACATACTTGGCGGACAGCGTCATACGAGCCGGCGAACCCTTAACCGCGTATGTAACGGTGATGAACTTTGGTGGCCGTTCGAGCTTCAGTGTCGAAGGTGGCCTGCATGAAGTGTTCCCTGCTGATAGCGATACCGTCAGTAGCACCTTGGAAGTTGACTCTGACGGGTGGCACCTTGGGAAGACGTGGCCGCTACTCTACTACACGCCCAGTGACATGACCAACCTGGTCGACACCATTCAGACTGGTCAGGACAGCACAGTCCGGCTGGTGCTCCCAGGCCACCTGTTCAAATCAAGGCACGTATACATCCTGGACACCTGGGCGGTGAAGAGGTTGCCGTACTTGAGCTTCCCAGATGGCGACTGGCGCTCCTCAAAGGATTCCTGGCGCGCGGCAGACTACGGGCAGTTTTCGGTGGTAGTGGTACTTGAGTAGCGTCGTGCCTCACTGACTCAGCAGTGAGGTCCCGAGGCAAACCATGACACTCAAACCCAACGCCGAAGAACTAGCCCTCATAGCACAAGAGATCGGCGCTGAAGTCATAAGAGGCGCTGTGCGCTATCCGAGTGAGTCGGGAGACACTGCAATCGGTGGTGTAGACATTTGAGAGTACCTGTATGAGTTGAGAGACCTAGAGGTAATGCTAGTCATAGTTCCCATTGGCCCTGCGGAGGAACCGCCTGTCATTTGTGGACTGTGCAGAACACCGTACAAGGATGACGAGTGCCCAACTTGCAGGACAGAACGAGAAGATGCAAAGGGGGTGATTGAGGAGAGATTGCGACGGGATAGGGAGCAGAAGGACAGGCTGATAGGGGATGTGGAGGAGTGGTTGGGGGAGCAAGGGTAGGACCACTTAGTGTAGAGCAGTGTCACAACGGTGAGATAGTCGCATGGATATCAGCGTGTTGTTGAAAGAAGTGTTGGGACTCTCGGCCTTGATGCTTGGAATCATCAACGGTCTGATGTTGCTACGACACTATGCTAGAGACCGAGCAATTCTCAAAGTGCATCCAGTTCACCCAGAGGTCTACCAGTGGTGGTTTCGTCTTCCGGACGGTGAATTGAACGGCATGGCCACGCGCAGGTATGGGTTCCTACTCTATGTAGATATTCTCAATGGAGGGCTGCGGAACGTTGCCTTGGAATCTTGGCACCTGTTCATCAGAATCCATGCCGAAAGGCGAAAGCAGGAACTGAAACCACTCTCGATAACTGAGCCATCTGTGGAATTTGATGGCTTCACCAAAGTCTTCCCGGTTCTGGGGCAACGGGGCTTGATTCACGAAGGCCAATTCGTAGTAGATTCCGGTTACTCGATTACTGGATGGGCCTATTATGCAGCAGAGTATTTCGGCGATGAGAAATGGAATCCAGTCATTAAGGATGAAAGGATCGAAGCCACTTTCATGGTGCGTGATGTTCTCGGCGGCAAGGCCAAGACGCAAGTCACCTTGTCGAAAAGAGAGCTTCAGGCTATCGAGGAGGTCATCCCTGGCATAGCGACAATCCCTTTCAGCTGAGGAGTTTGACCCGCGGCAAGTTCGCTGAAGCAAGTGCATAATTGGTCGGTGACTATTGCGTGAAAGGTGACGGACGACCGGGCGAGCCATGTATGGGCAATCTAGCTTTGTCACAGGGGGTGATAGGTGAATCAACAAAAGGAACTCGCTCGCACCACAGCTGAGGCCAATGACTGGCAGGACTCGGCAATCCGCTGGTCACTAGACAGTCTTGCATCTTGGATTCGGTTTGCCGAGCTAAAAGTGACCGCTATGTTGGCGATAGCGGGGATCTTGGTTTCCGGGCTATTGGACAGGCTACCCGTCATTCTGCAAGCCGTCAACACCCGGTGTCTGCCAGTGGGCACAACCATCGTCGCAAGCTTGTTGATATATGCGTGCGCTCAGCTGGGCGTCATCGTTACAGCCCTGTTTGTGCTGTGGCCTCGTCTTACCCCTGCGCGGCCCTCACTCTTCTACTTTGGCCATATCGCCTCAATGAGCTATGAATCGTATCAAGACGAGTACACTCACTCGGCCCCAGAGAAGCTTAGAGAACACGCCATGCGCCAAATCCATGACAATTCACGAATAGCTGGCCAGAAGTTTCGTGGCGTGAGAGTCTGCACCATACTGCTGGGAGTCTCACTTTTGGCCTGGATTGTCCTGATGCTCCTCACATAGGTATACGGCTGCATAATCGGAGGTTGGAATGGATTCTGTGTGGACCTATATGCAAGACCTGAGGGATGACGCCAAAGAGAAGTTCGATTCCAAGACCACCTACGAGGACCGTAACGAAATCCCAGCAGACTTGGACCGGATACCGCTTGAAAAACCCCACTGGCTCAGAATCGAATCTGTGGTCGCTGTGTATGGGGACATGGTAGGGTCTACGAAACTGAGCGTGGAGCCTGGTCTCCGAGCTACGACGATGGCTAGCGTCTACGAGCTTTTCACTGCTTCGTGGGTTCGCATTCTGAATGAATTCGGGGCCAAGTACATTGATATTCAAGGAGACGGTGCCTTCGGACTATTCGATGGAGAGGGGGCACGCTATCCGGCGCTGTGTGCAGCGGTGACTTTCAAGACGTTTTCAAAGAAGTGGATTGAAGCGTGGGTAGAGAAGAAAGCAGGTGACGATGCTCAGATTGCCGCTAGCTTCGGCATGGATGAGTATCCGGTGATGGTGAAGCGCGTCGGAATGAGAGGCGAGGAGCGTCAGAACGAGGTGTGGGCAGGCAAGCCAATCAATGTGGCAGTCAAACTGGCGGCTCTGGCGGAGGGCAATCAGCTACTGGCCTCCGAAAGACTCTATGATGCCTTCATATCCGACTTCATCTACATGTCGTGCGGATGCAAAACCGAGGATACAGATACGACCTATGCGGGTGAGAAGGTAGAGCTCTGGAGTCCATTACCTTTGGAAAGCGAAGAACTGGGGTTCGACACAGCCTATGTGCTGAAAGCCACTTGGTGCCCTACACACGGCGATGAGTATTGCGAGGCCATCCTTGCGCTTGCTGACTAGGTGCGCAGATACTGTGCCATGAGACACGCATGCCAAGTGCGCCGTATTGGCTCTCGTGCTTCTTGCAAGCCTCGCCACTTCGCCCGAAAGGCTAGGCTGCGTGAGACTGGCTACACCGACCCCGTTGGCAGACAGACTAGTCACGCTTCAACTCGGCTTTGGCTTTTCACCCCCGCTTCTTCAGCAAGAACTCCGCCTTCTTTGCCACCGGCACCCCTTCGGGGGCCGTCCTCTGCCTGAAGGGCAATCTTGCCGCAGCGTTCCTCGACCTGGGAGGTCAGTGTACGCTAGAGCGCACACCAAACAACCTCCCGAAGGTTCTGAGACCTTCGGGAGGTTCGGTAGCCCACGATGATTGAAGGCAAGACACCACTGTTAGGCCGCAGCGTAAGGGCGTGGGCTGCATGCAGGGTTGGGCGCGGCCTGTGAGTCACCAACTCCTATTTTGACTTGACGACTCGTTGGCATAACCGTCTTTCAACTGCTATGGCTCTGTGCTGGTCATGCGCCTCAACGTCCCAACTGAGAGCCGAGGCTCCAGAAGTACATATCAGCCAGTTTCATTACTGGATAGTCTATGCCGTGCGCTGCAATAGAATCTTGGGCTTCCTTGAAATCGCTCTTGTGCTCGCGGTAGACATCTATCAACCCGCGATAACTGTTTATGCCGAAACGCGCGGGAAACTTTGGCTTGAACTCTTGCGGCAATTCTTCATTCCAGTAAGTAACCCCATTCATGAAGAATGTGTCGTATGCTGGTATACAGGCAAATGTGCCAAGAAGCACCTTTGTTACGAGCGTATCGGTTGGGCTTACCTGCAACTCGGCATATATCCGTCTTAGCCCTTTGGCTAACTGAATAACAAGGCTTACTTCTGGGGCCTCCGTGTTCAGCGTGTCGAAATCTAGCGACCAAAGTTGGCTGTACTTTGCTTCCAAAAGCTCCTGCACTATGGGGGTGTGTACCCTGTAGTCCTTTTGGAGCAGTTGAGACGAGCCACGATACATTCCCCAACTTGCGAGATAGAACGCTAGATGCAGAGTCGCCGCGTCTATGGTTTCTAAACTCTTGCAAGATTGAAGCCTTTGGAAGTACGAACAACAATGCTCCCACGAGCGATACCTGTGATACGGATCATCGAGGATTTCATTGTAGAACAGGAGAATGTTCTCTTTGACGCCAGTTACGATTGATTTCATTGTCTCGCCCTGAAATGGATGTTACGATACCTGTGACCAGCGCCCAACATACACTTCTACAGAACTCCTCTGCATAAGTACCCCTGCCTGGTGATTATGAGCAAAGGTTCTCGAAGCACAAGTAGTTTGCAGATTCCAGAGGTCTTCTGCACAACTGTATCACAACTTCGCTCCCTGAGCCAATCCAGGTGTCCGGAGTCTCGCATGACACCACGACCCAAGAAGCTGCTCCACTTCTCAGGTCTTTTCCTGGTCGAGCAGCAGTTCGAGTAGGATATTGGTGTCGACGAGATGTACTAGTCGCCCCACCACTCCACTATCTTGTGCTGGAGTTCTATCGAGGTGTACTCGTCTTGACTTCTGACCCCACGCCGGCGGTCGGGGGGCATCAGAGATCGTATGGTTTGTCCACCACCACCCAGGCGTTGATGGCATCGTCCGTGTGCATGGTCACCCGGCCACCCTGTGTCTCGAAGATGTGTCGCATATCCTCGGGCCCGTGGAAACGGCTCCTCATCAGCGCCAACCGTTCTCCCATCGCAACGAGCTTCACCGGCCAGTGTTCGATGTTCGGCTCCTCCACGACCAGCCGCCCCCCGGGCGTCAACACTCGTAGCAACTCGCTGGCTGCCTGCTCCTGGTCGCACAAGTGATGGAAGGCATCCACCACCAGGGCCCGGTCGAAGCTGCCATCGGGGAAGGGGAGGCGCTCGGCGTGGGCGCAGACGGGGTATAGACCGTCCTTGCTTCGCGCCTGGCGTAGCATGGCGGCCGAAAGATCGGTGACGACAATCTCCCCGGTCATATTAGCCAATGCTGTGGATACCCGACCGGTGCCACCACCAACATCCAGCAACCTTCCGTCGGCTCGCAACTCCAGCAACTCGAGCAGTCGGTCTCGGCTCACCGTGGCGAAGATTCGGTCGTAGAACGGAGCGAACAGGGCGAAATGGTCAAGGAGTCTCATGCGGTATGCGCTCCTCTCAGTACCCCAGCCTTCGGCTTCGTTGGTGCATCTTGATCGATGGGATCAGGAACAGGACGCCCGTCACCAGTAGCACAGCCAGATCCAGCCACGGGCTGAGCAGACCCATCCCCAGCATGGCGTGATTCATCAGGTCCTGCGCATAGGTCAGCGGCGAGAGGTACGCCACGGCCTGCGCCGCGGGCGACATCTCCGTCAGGGGGATGAAGACGCCGCTGACGAAAAGCAGTCCCCACCGCAGCAGCGTGCTGGGCATCATCACGTCGCCCGGGTTGCGGGTGGGGACGGAGCCGAAGATCAACCCCAGGGCCGAAAAGGAGAAAGACCCCAGAAGAATGCCGGCGATCAGTAGCCAAGGTTGGGCGATGGTCGCCCCGAAGGCCACCACGCCGGCGGCTAATGCAAAGGCCGACACACCAATGGCGAAGAACGCCCCCACTGCCGTCTTGCCCAGGAGCAGGGTCAGCAGCGACATCGGCGCGGCCAGCAGCCGGTCGTAGGTGCCCAGGCGCCTCTCCAAGGGGATAATGAAGGGCCCGGCGGCCGCCGCAGTGAAGAAGGTGGTCAAGGCCAGCAATCGGGCGATGCCCTGCTCGGCCGGCATCTCCCGTCGCACCGAGAAGGAGAAGAACATGAAGAAGGGCATCAGGAAACCGAACATGATCATGCCTGGACGGAGATAGTAGATTTTCATGTCCTTGACAGTTATGGCCCAGGCCAGGGCCAGTTCGTCTCGAATGCGCTCCAGCAGTTCCATGTTCATCATCGCCCTCCCATTTTTCTCATTCTTTGTTTCCGCCGCTGGTCGTTAGCCTGCGCCTCGTGACGCACCGTGCCGACTTTCTGGCCAGTGATTCCTAGGAAGACATCTTCCAGGCTGGGACCCAACGTGCTCAGGCTGACAACCCGCAGCCGATGCGATTGGGCGTAGTCCATCACGCGGGGCAGCAATGCCGACGGATCCTCAGTGTACAGGCGCCACTTATCGCCCATCTTGACCACTGTGGTCGCGCCCGGCAGCGCCCCTAGCGCCTGGCCGTGGGTCTGCCCGTCCGGCTCCAGCGCCACCTCCACCGATTGCACTTGCTGGAAGGCTTGTTTCAGTTGCTCCGGGGTGTCAATGGCCGCGATCCGGCCATGGTTGATGATAGCCACCCGGTCACACAACTGGTTAGCCTCCTCGATCTGATGGGTGCTTAAGAAGATGGTAGTGCCTTCGGCGTTCAGTTGCCGCACCAGGTCCCGGATGGCCCGGGCGCTCTGCGCATCCAGTCCCGGCGTCGGCTCGTCGAGGAAGAGGAGCGCTGGCTTGTGGATGATGGCCATGGCGATGCTCAGGCGCCGCCGCATCCCCTTGGAGAATTCCTCCAGTTTCACGTCCCTCTTTTCCCACAGTCCAAAGGCCTCCAGCAACTGCCTCCCCCGCTCGGTCCGTTGCGCCTGGGGCACCCGGTATAGTTTAGCGGTGAACATGAGGTTGTCCCAGGCGGTGAGTTCAGTGTAGACGTTGGATTCCTCAGGCACCAGCCCCATCTGCCGCTTGACCGGGTAGGCATCACGGGCCAGGTCGTGTCCGTTGATGACTATACGGCCCTCGGTCGGTTCCAGCAGCGTGGTCAGCATCCGTTGGGTGGTTGTCTTGCCCGCCCCGTTGGGCCCCAGGAAGCCAAAGACCTCGCCCTGGCGCACTTCAAAGGCGATGTGATCCACCGCCAGCACGTCACCAAAGTATTTGGTCAAGTTATTCACTTCGATAGCGTTGTTCATAGGTTGTTTCCCTCCAGTCCCTCAAAAAAGTTACCTTCCGGCAGGGCAAGGAGACCCCGCCCTGAGCCTGCCGAAGAGTCCGGTCGGTCCATTGCCAGTCGAAAGTGCTCCGTCCTCAGGAACAGGCGCTGCTTCTCCTCTGGCGCATCCAGGATGGGGGATCCGCCCAACTGGGTGCGGTGGCAGCGGATAGCGGCGAGCTTGGCCTCCCACACGGCTGACACGTTCACCGCCAACGTTACCGCCTCGTCGGGCACGGTGTGCAGTTGGATCATCTCCAGCGCCTCGACCACGCTGCGGGGTACGACGATGTGATACAGCCTGGCTGCCGCACGGGGCGATAAGCCCTCAGCCTGGTGCTCGGGGTAGGCAGCGGGGTCAGCCGCCTGTTGGAAAGCCTCGCCCGCCCACCGGCTGACGGCCACGTGGTCGGGGTGGCCGGAGACGCCATCGGGCGGCCAGGTGAGCAACACCTGAGGCCGTAGCTCTCGTACGACCCGCACTACTTGCTTGATGGCCTGGTTCTCGTCCACCTTGGATAGGCTTCCATCCCGATAGTTCATGAAGCGGGGGGGCTCGATCCCTAAGGCGCGGCAGGCACACTGCAACTCGGCCTGGCGAACCTGGCGCGCTTGCTCGAGGGGCAGGCCAGGAACCCCCCCCCTCGCCTTGGGTGGCGCACAGTACCCAAACTTGGACCCCCTTTCGGGCTAGCTGGGCCAGCGTGCCCCCGGCGCGGTACGATTCGTCGTCACGGTGAGCGAAGACGGCTAGCAACCTCAAGTCAGCCATTGAGATGTCACTCATAGCGCAGCACCTCGATGGGACTCAAGCCTCCCGCCCGGTTGGCGGGATAGATGCCGAAGAACAGCCCGACGGTGAGCGAAAAGCCCACGGCCAGCAGCACCGGCGTGGGCGAGACCACCGCCCGCATCACCCCCGCCGTGTCCACCAGTTTGGCAATGCCCACCCCCAGCAAGATGCCGATCAGCCCGCCCAGCAATGGCGCTAGGTACCCACGCCCAGGGGACGGATCACGGATCAGCTCCCAGGGGATATTCAGGAACTCCGTATCCTCCGAGCTGACGCACAGCTTGCACTGTTCCAGCCCTGCCCGCACCGCCTCGTGGTAGAACGCGCGGGGGTCTGGATCCGCGTCAGCCTTGGGGAATACCTGGGCAAAGAGCGACTCGCCCAGCCACGGCACGCCGGAGTCCTTCATTGCGGGACAGGGCTTGAGGTCGGCCATCATCATCGTTGTGCCTCCCCTTGTTCCGTACCGGCGTCGTTCGTTGCAGCGGGTTTGAAACCCTCTGGATTTTCGGCATCCTCCATCCATCCCGCCGGATTATGCACGATGTACCGGCGAATGCCGTTGAGGTCGGTGTCATCCCGGATGATGTGTTCATAATAATTGCGCTGCCATAATCTCCCAGGGAACGGCGGCCATCCCCGTTTCTTGACCCCATCCATGTACCGTTTGGTGGTCAGGGATTTGAAACGATGCACCACATCCGCCAACGACATCGTAGGGGCAACCCCCTGTGGTTGCC
>JAUWLF010000172.1 GCA_030613785.1 Chloroflexota bacterium
TGTGGTACGCCCGGCATGGGCGATAGCTAGGGAGTGAGAGTCTCCTGCGGGCGTTGGTCCGACGAACCGCTAGCCGAAGGCAACTGCGCGCGCGTGAGCGAGCGTGGAGAGGAAGCCGGAGAGCAAAGCCTGGACTTGACGGACAGAAACTGCGTAAGGAGGCGTGGGGCGTGGGGTGAGCTGGCCACAGGCGGTGAAGCCCGAGAAGGACCAAAACGGCCTCACGTAGACGCAGCGAGGTTCAGGGGAAAGCTATCGCACCTTATCCGGGGAGGTCTGCCGCGACTGCGGGAGAGGTAGAAGTCAGCAGAGGCCTTAGTAGTCGGTGGAGTAACGACCACCCAGGGCGGACAGGGAAACCTGACTACAGGGCGAAGGGCCAAACGGGTAAGGAGTTGAGTAGCCAGGAGAAGGGTGACGGTTGGGCAGTCGAAATCCGTCAAGAGCGGACCGGGCGTGGAAGTAGCGCTGAAGGCGTGAGGTAAGCGTCAGGGACCAAGGCCGACACCGGGTCAAATGGGGAGAGAAATGACTCAACACGAAGCGGAAGGATTGTGGGAGAGGATCATCAGCCGCGACAATCTGATGGCAGCGCTGAGGAGGGTGCAGAGCAATGGTGGGGCACCAGGGGTGGACGGCATGACGGTAGAGGAATTGCCGGAACATCTGAGGGCGCACTGGCCGAGCATCCGAGAGAAATTGGAGGCTGGGAGGTACGAGCCGAGTCCAGTGAAACGGGTAGAGATACCGAAGCCCGGGAAGGGGATGAGGCAGTTGGGCATACCGACGGTACAAGACCGGTTTATCCAACAAGCGATGCATCAGGTACTCAGTCCGCAGTATGAGCCAACGTTCAGTGAGCACAGCTACGGGTTCCGGCCAGGGCGTAGCGCGCATGAGGCAGTGAAAGCAGCGCAGGGACACGTCGAGGCGGGACACAAGTGGGTAGTGGACATTGACATGGAGCGGTTCTTCGACACGGTGAATCATGACCGCCTGATGGTGAGGATGGAGGCCGTAGTGAAGGACAAGCGGGTACTGAGGCTGGTCAATGCGTATCTGAAGGCAGGAGTCATGGTCAACGGGGTAGTAGTGGAGACGAGGGAAGGGACGCCGCAGGGTGGACCGCTATCACCACTACTGTCGAACATCGTGTTGACGGAACTTGACCGGAAGCTGGAAGAGCGAGGGCACCGGTTTGTGCGCTATGCAGACGACTGCAACATCTATGTCAGAAGCGAACGAGCGGCGAGGCGAGTGCTGGCCAGCACGAAGCGGTATGTGGAGGAACGGATGCGCCTGAAGGTCAATGAAGCAAAGAGTGCAGTAGACTTGGCAGTGAAGCGCCAGTTTCTGGGATTCAGCTTCTATTGCAGAGCGGGCGGAGTGGGAATCCGCATAGCGAAAGAGCGACTGGGCCGAGCGAAACGCAAGCTACATCGGATGACACGCCGTAGTCAAGGGCGATCCATCGAGGAGGTCCGAGATGGACTCAATCCATATATCCGGGGCTGGGTGAACTACTTTGCCCTGGCCGACGCCAAAGCACACATGCAACGGTTGGATGAATGGATGAGACGGCGACTCCGACAGGTCTTGTGGAAGCAATGGAAAACGCCAGCCAACCGCTATCGGAACCTGCGGGCGGGAGGTGTCTCAGAGTACTGGGCCATCCGCACCGGAGGGACCAGCAAGGGCTGCTGGCGTTTATCGGCTTCGCCGCCTCTACACCAGGCATTGAACAATGCCTATTGGCGGCAACTTGGTCTAGAGAGTTTCCTGCAACGCTATCAACTTCGTCATACTTGACCGAACCGCCGGATGCGGACCCGCATGTCCGGTGCTGTGGGAGGGGGGCGGTTAGGCCGTCCCCCTATCCCGCTTATCTGGACGGCCTGCAAGCCGGTCGGCTCAGCCTCCGTCAGGAGGCTGGCTGGGCATGCTATTTCCGCGATCAACCCATCAGGTGGCCCGAATGGTCTACTCATCGGCCGCGCCCTCCAACTCCATCTGCGCCACGCGATCAAGGCGGAACGTGCGCAATTCGCCAGCCAGGGTGCAGTGGGCCAACAGGTAGAGATGGCCGCGGCGCTCGTGAACGCGCAGAGGTCGGACGGAGCGCTCGGTTTCTTTACCTCTGGCATCCACGTAGCGCATCCGCACCCGGCCGCGGCTATCCAATGCATCGGCAATGGTTGGGGGCAGGGGGACGGCGGATGGGAGCGGGTAGGGAATGGTGCCCCCCTGGAAGGCGAGCAGCTCGGAAAGGGTTGTCACTCCCCAGCGCCGCTCCAGATCCCAAAGCAGCCGCTCCAGCACCTGGCTCGTCGTCCACACGTCGCCCATGGCCCGGTGGGCCTGTCCTGCTTCAACCTCCAGCGAGACGGCTACTGCCGCCAGGCTGTTGCGAGCAAAGCTATAGGCCCGTCGTGACAACGTCAGCGTGTCCACGACCGGGCCTTCTGGTGGTGGCAATCCGGCAATCTCGAGCTCTCCGGCCAGAAAGCCCAGATCAAAGGGGGCATTGTGCGCCACCAATACCGCGCCCTCCATCAACTCCAGCAGAGAAGGCGCCACGTCTTCGAAAGCGGGTGCGCCAGCCAGCATCTCGGCCGTGATCCGGTTCACCCGGAAGGCGCCTGCTGAGACGCGTCGCTGAGGATCGACCAAGGACTCGAAACGGCCCGATTCGATGCCGTCCACGACTCGCAGGCAGGCGATCTCACAGACGCGATGCCCGTAGGCCGGGCTCAGTCCTGTGGTCTCGACGTCGAAAACTGCGAAGGACGTCTGATTCAGGTTTTGATTCGGATCATACGATACCAAGAGTCAGTGATCTCCATCGTGGCTTGGTCCATAGTGTGCCAGTGAACCTGAGTGTTTGAA
>JAUWLF010000053.1 GCA_030613785.1 Chloroflexota bacterium
GAAGGTCTTTCTAATGATCTCTAGGGTCCTTGCCGCCGCCGCTCCAGCGTATTCCACCTTTCCCATTTCCGGCAGCAACAGCAGGAATTCGTCGCCTCCCATCCGGCACACTGTGTCACTCTCGCGGAGAAGGCCGGTCAGTCTTACCCCGACAGCCTGTAGTAGTTGGTCGCCCACAGTGTGACCGAGTCTGTCGTTCACATTCTTGAAGTGGTCGAGATCCAGCAACATCACTGCTAGCTTCTGCTGTTTGCGGCGTGCCTGGGCCAACGCGACTCCAAGTCGGTCCTTAAACAGCGTCCGATTGGGCAGACCGGTGAGTGCATCGTGATAGGCCAGGCGTCTGATGGTCTCCTCGGCCCTCTTACGCTCCGTCAGTTCCCCTTGAGCCGCCTCATAAAGGCGCGCGTTCTCAATGGCTATGGCAGCGTAGTCCGCCAGGGCCGAAAGCAGATAGCGATCATTGTCCGTGAAGGGCTCCAAGGCCTCCTGGCTGAAGGCCTGTAACACACCTGTTGTCCTGTTTCCAACCTTCAGCGGCACGGCCAGAATCGCTTGCAGCGGGTGTGCCTTGAGCGACCGAGGCGCCTGGATCATAGCCACCTTGCCGGTACTCAGCACCTGTCTCACTACGCTGTCGTCCGCTGCCTGACGAGGCACCTCCGCGGGTTTGTCCGCAGTGCCTCGGGACGCTGTCAGTTCCAGCCGATGCGTCGCGTCGTCGAACAGGTACAGAGACGTCTCCTCCGCCCCCGTGATGAACCTGGTGGCCTCCACGACCCGGACTGACACCTCTTCGGGATCCAGTAGGGAACTCACAGATTTGTTGACGTTGTGAAGGATCTTCAATTGTCTCAGCCTTTGCTTCAACTGCCGGTTGGCGGACTCTATGCGGCTCGTCAACTCCTCTT
Source organism: Chloroflexota bacterium (assembly GCA_030613785.1). Taxonomy (GTDB): domain Bacteria; phylum Chloroflexota; class Anaerolineae; order UBA7937; family B3-Chlor; genus JAUWLF01. The sequence continues at coordinate 912 of JAUWLF010000053.1, forward strand.
TCTCCTTCCTCAAGCGCGCCTCCGCCAGCGACCTCTGAACGGCTGACATGATCTCGGTCACTTTGAAGGGTTTGAGAAAGTAGTCCCTCACTCCGAGCCGAAAGGCTCGCACGGCGATGCTCTCGGATCCGTGCGCGGTGATCAAGATGACAGGAATCTCGCGACCAGCTTCCTCTAGAGCCTCGAGCACCTCAAAGCCATTCATCCTGGGCATCTGGAGATCGAGGAGGATCAAGTCTGGGCTGTGGCTCACCGCGAGTCGCACTGCTTCCTCGCCATTTGCGGCGGAGTGTACAGTGTAGCCATTCGGCACGAGAAGTGAATCCCTCAGGAATTCGATGTTGCGAGGATCATCATCCACAATCAGAATCTTTTCTTGTCCCATCTGCTCCTCTCATCCTTTCACTGGGCAGGGGAAGTACGAAGGATGGTCCCGCGCCGTCGCCACTCCATGTCGCGCTCCAAGCTCATATGGTGCTTCCCAAGGGGCGTGTGTCCACTTGTCTCATTAACGTGGAGTGCCATTGGTAGTTATCTCTGCCTCGCTCTTTCGCGTGGTACATGGCCACGTCTGCTTTCTCTACCAAGGTGTCGCCATCTTCACCGTCATCGAGATAGATGGCAATTCCAAGACTGGTGGTGACTCGTACCCCCCGACCGTTGAGATCAAAGGGCTCCCTGATGGCTTCCATGATTCTCTCCGCCACCTTGTAAGCCGCTTTCGCCTCAGATATTCCCGGCAATAGGAGCAAGAACTCGTCGCCCCCCATGCGGCAAACTGTGTCGCTTTCGCGCAGTAGAGTTGTCAACCGTGCGCCGACAGCCTGCAACAGCTCATCGCCTACTGTGTGTCCCAGTGTGTCGTTGACATCCTTGAAGCGATCCAGATCGAGCAGCATGACGGCTAGTTTCCCTCCCTGGCGGCGGGCATGAGCCAGCGCCACCTCAAGTCGGTCGTCGAAGAGCGTCCGGTTGGGCAGGCCAGTTAGTGCGTCATGATAGGCCAGCCGCCTGATAGTTTCCTCCGCTCGCCTGCGATCGCTGATGTCCTCGCAGACGACAAACTGGTCTCCGCTCTCCAAGGTCACTGATCTGAACTGAATCACTTTCTCCGAAGAGTCCTTACACGTGACGGTGAATGTTCTGGGCCTCACTTTGCCACGTCTTGACCTCTTGAGATCGGTGACCCACGCCGATATGACCTGACTTCGGTATTCCTCGTCAGGGTAGGCTCGTCTGAACCAATCCCGTCCTGTCGGGATGTCCTCCAAGGTGTACCCGAACATCTCAACGAACTGAGAGTTCACGTATTCGTAGCGGCCGTCTTGACCGACTGCAACCACCCCCAGAGGAGACTCCTCTACGAGCACTCCGAATCTCTCCTTTTCCCTGTCCAACGCCTGTTCTGTCCGCTTGCGTTCGGTGATGTCTCGGGCGATGCCCTGCACCTCGTATGGACGGCCCGCTCGTTCCAGGACGCGCGTGCTGACCTGGACCCAGATAGGCTCACTAGCCTTGCTGCGCGTGAGAAGCTCGTAAGGCCCAGTGTGTGGTGAGCCCTGAAGTTGTTCTTTGATCCTCCGCAGGGCCAGTGGCAGATACTCGGCATCGACAATCTCAGCGATGTTGAGTCCGGACATCTCTTCGATGCTATACCCGTAGATCCGCCTTGCCGCTGGATTCATCGACGTGAAGTTGCCCTCCAGGTCGTGAGTGTAGATGAGGTCATCGGCTCTGTCCACGAGTTCTCTGTAACGCTGCTCCGACTCCCGTAGGGCACGCTCCGCTTCCATTCTCTCGGTCGCTCTGCGAATGAGCAGCAGCAACTGCTCGACGTCGCAGGGCTTCTGAACATAGCTGTAGGCACCCAGGTTGACCGCTTCGATCGCTGATTCCTGAGAGGCATGTCCAGTCAACAGAATGCACTCCGTATCGGGCGATGACCTCTTGATCTCCTTTATGACCTCCAGGCCGGACATATCCTGGAGTCTGAGATCTATCAGGGCCACAGAAACCACATCCTTCTTCAAGCCATCCAACGCTGCCTTTCCTTCGGCGGCGGCCCGGGGTGTGTAACCCTGCTCCCTCAAGAGATCTGAGATGGTCCTCCGAAAGCCAGGGTCATCATCCACTATGAGGATTGTCGCTCCCGCATCCACTACGTGCCTCTCTTCATCAACATCGCATGACTGCGGTCTATTTGTCGAGTGTCTGTCAGGTGCTGTCGGGCGAGCAGCGCAACTGGTGAATCCTTCGACACGGCCGACTCCTCGAACGCCTCACAGTTTCTCAAGATGTCCCGAAGACCGCTCCTCAAGAAAGCGCGCAATCTTGCGCTCGAGGACGCCCAGGCTGGAGAGGTCAAAGTCCTCCGCGCCGGCACCTTCCCCCGTTTGGCGAGGACGCTGGAAGGGGACAACCTTGAGTTGCTTCTCTCTTCCGTCCAGGCGCCCACACAGGTCCAGCCCATCCAGTCCCGATATTCCTGTATTGACCAAGACCAAATCCGGTTTGAACTCGGCCAGCTTCATACCAACGCTCAGCTCATCCTCTGCCCTGGAGAAGCGACAGGCGGAGAAAGTTCGCGCGAGGCGATCAACCACTTCTTCCCCGTCATCCACGACGAGTATCCTCCTCTCACCATCCCCCGGCCGAGACCTGGTCCTCTCCAGGTATTCATTGAGCATCTCCAGACTGTAGCGCCGATGTCCTCCGGGGGTGCGGAACGGTACCAGGAGACGTTCCCTCTCGATCCTACCCAACGTGAACAAGCTGACATGGAGATACTCAGCCGCCTCCTTCGCCGTGAGAAGATTCATGGACTCAAACCTCCTGAAGAAATGATGTGAAACACTATGAAAAGCCCATAATCCAGTTTATGGGGTTCATCGCGCCCTGTCAATAGGAAAATGGTACCTGTGGGTCTGCAAGCAGTAAAGCATCCCACTCTAGGCAAGGCGGAGGCGGAGCACAGAGAAGTCACCGCTGTGGAAGGAAGGCTTCGGCGGCATCAGCGGACCCCCGCTCTGTCCCTTTGCCAAGTTAGGGTGGGCCCAATACTGCGCTTCGAAACCGCGGCTAGTTCCACGTAATTGAAGCCATGGGTCAAGAGGCCAGCAGGATGGAGACAATGGGGGAGAATGGCTCATTCAGGAGGTTCGAGGTGAATCACGACTCGTCGCAGTTGTGGGATCTCTTCCCGCAGCCGGGCTTCCAGGCGTTCGCTAAGATCGTGAGCCTCCTCAATCGTAAGCTCAGGGCTCAAGGAGCAGTGCAACGAGGCTGCCCATCGGTGCTCCTCTTCCCAGATGGCGACGTCGTGACACGCGCCATCGCCCACCAAGGCGTCCACCAGAGCCACTATCTTCTCTTCCACCTTGGCGTGATCCTCTTGGACCAGTGGCCTCCCGAAGCTGGTGGCATCGCCGAGTGGTTCGATGTGAGCTACGACGTCGGCGACTTCAGGCACAGCTTCCTTGACCTGAGTCTCCAGCATTGACGCCAGGTCATGTGCTTCTTCCAATGAGGCCTGGCGGTCCACCTCCAGGTGCAGCTCGACGTGGTAACTCCCGTTCATCTCCCGAGCCCAGATGCTGTGGACACCAACGCCCAACTCCTGCGCAATTCTCCTGACACGGGCTGAAAGCTCAGGACTCGGCTCCCCTGGTTCATAATGAACCACGATATCCGCGCGGGGAATCAGCCTCTCCACAGCCTTCTCGACCTGCGCAGTTATGTGGTGAGCGATCTCAAAGGAGGCATCACCGTCTATCTCCAAGACGACGTCCACGAAGCTTCTGGCTCCGGCACGCCGGACGCGCACCTGGCGGCACGTAGCGACCCCCTCGATTTGCTCCGCCTCTTCCCTGACCTCATCTGCCAGCCCCTCTGGGGCTGTGTCGAGAAGCACCGCCACCGCCTGCCTACCCAGCTTCAGACCCAGGTACAGCACTACGATTGCTACACCCAGGCCCGCAAGGGCGTCTGCGTTCAGGAGGAACGCGGGCCCGCCGAACAACTCCTGGACTTTCACTAGGGTGAGCCCCAGAAGGACGACGGATGAGGTCCAGATGTCCGTGCGGAAACGCAGGGCACTGGCCTCGAGCGCCTGGCTGTCGTGCTCCTCCGCTGTGCGTTCTAGCGCGCGCATGCGGTTGAAACCGATGATCATGGAGACGATTATCACTCCGAAGGCCCACACATTGGCGTTAACTTGCACGGACTTGAAGAAGAGGCGGCTTATGGCTTCGTAGATGATCCAGGCGCACGTTACGAGCAGTAACGAGGTCTCCGCCAGGGCTGCCAGGTTCTCGACCTTGCCGTGCCCATAGGGATGGCTTTCATCGGGGGGCTTGCCTGATATCCGCACGGCTGCAAAGGTGAGCAGCGCTGCGACCACATCGAGGGCGGAGTCGGCAGCCTCAGCCAGGATGCCCAAGCTTCCGGTCGTCAGTCCCACAACCACCTTCATGACGGTGATCACCAGAGTCACCAAGACCGTCGAGACAGCCGCTCTCCTCTTCTCATTCCCAGCCTGCTCTTCCGTGGCAGACACTCTCATAACTCCCATTCTACTGGATTCCGTCAAAGTGCAAGAACGTGGTGAGTCCTTGCGCCAAGACATCGTCACCAGGCGGTGACAAAGACACTGGCCAAGTCTGGCCCTCCTCTGGCGAAAGGATGGTGGAACACCTGGTCAAGAAGGAGAAGCGACTATGGCAGACTTGGCCTAGAGAGAAGTCTACACTATGACCGGAATCGAGACAAGACTTCGCCTGGTGACCACCTATCACGAGACGCGCAGCATCCGTGAGATAGCCCGGTCGTGACTACTGGTAGTTGCTGCCGGCGAGGGGAACGTGAGTCTTGAGACCGCCCACTATGATCATGACTTCGTCGTCGAACGGGGCATACTCATCCATGGAGAGTCGTGCGGAATTGGCTATCGCGGCGGGTGTTGCGAGGCCTGGATCAACCTGAGCGGTGATGGTGATGGTGCCCTCGGCACCTGGGGAGAGATCATCTACTACGTCCCACACGTAGACGGTGCCCTGCCTGAGGGTGATATTGGGTCCGCTGAAGGTGTAGTCAGTATTGATCAGATCGGTGGATAGGGTATCGGTCATGACCATATTAGTGGCGATGGTCGCGCCGTTGTTGCGGTAGGTGATGTTGTAGGTGATCGAATCCCCCGGGTCCACCGCAGATGTGCTGGCCTCTTTGGTGACCCACACAGGATACTGGTACTCGTCGGCCCCCATGTCCCACCACGCAGTTCCGTCGAGATCACCATCCATGGGCCGCAGGTCGTCGTCGAAGTCAACGTCAGGTGCACCCCCGTTGGTCCCCACATCAATCGCGCACGAACCAAAGCTGAGATGATAGTCACCCCCTGAGCGATCGGCGAACTGCGGATCACACGAGATACTGCCTGCCCCCGGGCTGACGCCAGAGTATCTGGCCACGCTATTCTGCCACACGTTGTTGTATTCCACTGTCGCGTCCGCCTGCTCCCTGGCCCAGACGCCGTACTTATGCCCCACCAGGATGTTGTTGGTGATCCAGGCCGTCGCGTCGTTGCGGAGACTGATCGCCTCACCGCCGCTCCCCAGGTCATTGTCCACAATCGTGTTGTTGACGATCTCGCCGCTGCTCGTCGAGGCGAGCCGAAGCCCTCCCCCGTCGACAGTGGCCTTGTTACGGGCGATCACGTTATTGATCACTTCGAAGCCAACGCTGCCGGCGAAGGAAAGCCCGGCTCCGTTTGGGGATTTGTTATCCACGATCTCGTTCTGTAGGATGTGCGGCGCACTCTTGTGACAGAAAATCCCGCCCCCCACGACCGACGCTGTGTTGCGGGCAACGGTGTTGCCAATGAGTGTGGGTTCTGAACCACTGATGATATTCACCCCGCCCCCGTTGTCGTCGGTGTGGTTGTCTGTGATCACATTGTCACGCACGAGGGGACTCGAGCTCTCGATATGCATCCCTCCGCCTGCAGTCACCCCCGTGTTGCCGAGCACGGTGTTGGAAATGAAGTCAGGAGACGAGAACCAGAAGTGCACTCCGCCCCCTCCCGTCGCCTCCCCTCGATTGTCCAGTATGCGGTTGTTGTAGATGCGCCCGGTGGAATAGCTACCGAACTGGAGACCCCCGCCGCCTCGCCCCCCTACGTTCTCCGTTATGTCGTTATCCTCCACCGTTGCGTCTGAGCTAACCACCGCGATACCGCCACCTATGTTCCCCGCGGTGTTCTTCATGATCTCATTTCCCTGGATCGTAGCCTCAGCTTTCTCAATGCGGATCCCTCCCCCTCCTCCCCCCGCATGGTTACGCTTGATGCGATTTTCGGTGATAGTGCCAGCGGCGCCCTCCTGGAACATGATTCCAGCTCCCCGCTGTGCCTCGTTTCCCCGAAGCTCGTTGTCGGAGCTCGTGACCGTTGATGTATCCACGGAGATACCACCTCCACACCAACCTGCGGTGTTGCTCTGGATATCGTTCCCACTGATGGACGCCGTTGATCCCGACACCCGTATGGCACCGCCGCAGTTGCTCGCGGTATTGTCTCTCAATGTGTTGGTCAGGACATCCACGTTAGTGGCGTTCTGCACGTAGATGCCACCTCCCCGCACTGCGCCGTTGTCATGGATGCGGTTGTGACTGATGGTGGCCTCGTAGTTCTTCACTTTGATCCCCCCACCTCCACCGCTGACACTGCCGCCGGTGATCGTGAAGCCATCTACCATCCCCGTGTGCTGCCCGGACGTGGAACTCAAGACTACAGCCGTTCCCGCCCCGTTGGCATCTATGATCGTGGTGAGGGTCTCGGGATCACGTACCTCCCAGCTAGTGCGCGAGTAGCCACCTAGCAAAGTCAACGACTTGTTGGAAATCTGAACCCTCTCCTCGTAAGTCCCCCTTGCCACGTGGATTTCATCGCCGGAACTCGCGGCAGCCACCGCCGCGCTGATGGTCGTGAAGTCATACACTGCGCAACCGCTGGCGCACACCCGCCAGGTAGTTCCCGCTGTAGAAGGCCCGTGGGGATGCTCCGTCCAGCTCAAGGCTGGGACCTCGCCACCCACCTTGGTGGCCAAGCTCAAGAAGACCAGCAGCATGAACAACGGTGGGATCGCCACCGCTGCGTAACGCGCCCCGGGCGCCTGCCTCCCTTTCAGATGATGCATGTAGTCACCGGTGTGAACAAAACAACATGGATGAGTATGAAGACCACACACATAGCGTACTTGATGCGTGCCTGCCTGTCAATAGGAAACCCGTACCCATCACCTGAGCCTGAGTCGCCTGTGAGTGGCAGAAAGCCGCCCTTCGTGATAGCATGTCATGTTGAGGAGCACCCAAGGTGAAATCGACTACACACTGAGAAAGGAGTCTACCCATCCATGGCAGTGGAGAAAGTCGGAGAGAAGTACAGATGCAACATCTGCGGCAATGAGGTGGTGGTCACCGAGGCCGGCGGCGGCACCCTGGTATGCTGCGGCGAGGACATGGAGAAGATTGGGGGCTAGCCAGCTGCTTCGTCCCGCGCGCTCTCTCTCTGGCTAACGAGCTGATCCTGCCCTTGAGCCTCCACACGCCAGTCCACACAAGGGTATTCCCAGGCGCCAGCAAACGGCACTTGACAAAAGTGAGAGAATCCGGTATAATATGGCTGCAAAAGGATGAATTAACGCCCTTTGGTTGTCATACAACCAGAGGTGATTACCACCAGGGGGTTGAAGCTCAACCCCCTGTCTCTTATAGTCTGCACTACTGGAAGGAGAAGAAAGCGTGCCCGACGAGAGGGTTGTGATCTTCATTGACGGAAGCAATCTCTACCACTGTATGAAGCAGGAACTGGGGTCGGCTAGGATCGACTTCTACGGATTCGCCAAGCTCCTCGTCGGCGATAGGAAGTTGATCAGGACGTATTACTACAACGCTCCCGTTCGGCGCGAGGATGGAGAGGAGAGATATCAAGCTCAACAGAAGTTCTTCGATGCCCTGAAGCGGGTGCCTTATCTGGAGGTGAAGCTGGGCCGGCTAGAGCCCAGGGGTGACACCGTTGTCGAGAAAGGCGTCGACATAGCCATTGCGGTTGACATGCTTCATTTCGCTGCCACCGACATGTACGATACCGCCGTTCTTGTCAGCGGCGACGGTGATTTCGGGTCCGCAGTTCAGGCGGTCAAGAATCTCGGGAAACACGTAGAGAATGCTTTCTTCAGGACCGGCCTCTCAAGGCACTTGTCGGACGCAGCCGACAGATTCGTGCTGCTGGACAAGGATCTCATTAAAGACTGTCTCCGCTAGCCAACTCGACGAACCACAAACGAATGCCCCGTTCGAAACAACCGTTCTATCGCCAGACTTCCACACACACCTCTCGGTTGTATCGTACCGGCCGAGAGGCCTATGTAAACGCTTCGAATTCAGAAAGGAGCCCAAGCAACCATGGCAGTGGAGAAAGTCGGAGAGAAGTACAGATGCAACATCTGCGGCAATGAGGTAGTGGTCACCGAGGCCGGCGGCGGCACCCTGGTATGCTGCGGCGAGGACATGGAGAAGATTGGGGGCTAGTCTGCACGCAACCTAGCCCCCAGTAGGGTCCACTGATATCAAGAGGCCATCGCGCCACTTGCGATGAGCCTCTGGCTCAGTACCTCTTCAACACCAGCGGCACGTGTATCCTGAGACGAGCTTCATCCGCGCCCACGTCCGGCGCCGGGCCCATGGGTCGTGGCTCGCCCTCCATGTCAACGGGCACTCCCGCGTCCACACCAGCATCTATCGCCGCTGAGCTGGGCCTGAGGTGGTAATCACCCTCGCCTGGGGCCACAAAGTCTGGGTCGCCGCTCACCTCGTTGTTATTGCTCACGCCGCTCCCATAGTCTGTGCCGTTGTTGTGGAAAAGAGTGTAGTTGGCCTCCACGGTGGAGCTTGCTGGCACCGTGTTGGTGATGCCGGTGAGGAAGCTGCTGGCGATGTTGTTGACGAGGGTGGCCGACACGTATTCAGCGACCCACAGCGCCTCACCTTCGCCCGGGCTACCCACCAACGTATTGTGCAGCCAAGTCGTGCTCACGGGGTGGGACAGTGTTCCTTCCAGGTATGTGCCCGCCCCCTTCGTGGCCTCGTTATGGACGAAGAGGTTGTTGACCACCTCAGCATGAGTGTGAGCCACTCTGAGACCTCCGCCTCGGGAACCGCCATCGTTGTGCGCGATGAGGTTTCTTTCGATCAGTGGGGTCACGCCTCCGCAGCATCCCAAGTCGATGCCGCCCCCTGAGATCTGGGCCACGTTGCTCACGATCTCGTTACCAGTGATGACAACATCCGCGTCGTTGATGATGCGCAGCCCCCCGGCCCACGTCGCGGTATTGCTGATGATGGAGTTGTTAAGGATCTGCGCTGAACCCCTGTTGACAAAGATCGCTCCCCCATCGCCATCGGCGATATTGTCTACGATGAGATTGCCACTAATGGTCGGAGAAGCGCCGGTCACGTAGATCCCACCGCCAGAGTAGGGACCGTGGCCGCCGGTGATGGTGAAGTTCTCGATCGTCGGCCCGGCTCCGCTGATGTACAGCACTCGACCAGCCCTCTCAGCGTCCAGCACCGTCTCGTTCACTTCTGGATCGGATGGATCACTGAAAGAAGCATCGTAGCCGCCCCGCAAAGTGACCGTCTTGGTCAGTTCAACAACTACGACATAGCCGACCCCCGGCACCGTGTGAGTGTCAGTATACACGCCGGCTGCCACCTTGATCGTGTCACCCTGCACCGCGACGTCTACAGCGTGCTGGATGGTCGCGCACGGACTGCCCGGCGTAGTGCAGTCATTGCTGCTGTCGTTCCCGGTAGGCGCCACGTGGCGCGTGCCCCCATTGGCCCGTGCCGGAGTCGCTACGTTCAGCCAGACCGACACCACGATCAAGAGCACGCCGGGCAGAAGGGCCAACGTACAGTAAGACAGTCGCTTCTTCATCATTCCTTCCTCCAATGGCTATTCACGCAACGCTCTTCGCCGCATCGCCCACCACACCCGCTCCGCCGTGGCAGGAAACTCATCTATCCACACCCCTACGGCGTCGTGGATAGCGGAGATGATGGCCGGCGCGGTGGGTAACGTGGTCATCTCGCCCACTCCCTTGGCTCCGAAGGGGCCAGTGGGATCGGGTACCTCCACGGTGATGGAAAAGAACTCCCGGGGCATGTCCATCACCGTGGGGATGTAGTAGTCGCTGAGGTGTGTGGTTTTGGCCATCCCCTCTTGCTGGATGTACTCCTCAGTGAGGGCATAGCCCACGCCCATGTGCACGCCCCCTGCAGACTGCCCTCTCACCATTTCCGGGTGGACCGCCTTCCCCACATCCTGCGCCGCCCAGAACTTGAGGATCTCCGTCTCGCCGGTTTCGGTGTCCACCTCGACGAGGGCGATCTGAGTGGCATAACCGTAACTGAAGTGTGGCACCGACATCCCCGTCTCGGGATCGTAGGGCGTGGTCTCCCGCACGCTCAGTCCGCGGAATTGATGTTCGGCGCGAACGAGGGTCTCTCCCGTCTCAGCCGTCAGAATCTCGTCGCGCTTCCCGAGAGCCTCCTGGCAGGCACCCAAGAGAGCGTTACCAGAGATCCAGACCATGCGGGAAGCGGAGCAACTGCCAGAGTCGGGCACCTTGGCGGTATCCACCATGGACACCCGTACCTGATTGTAGCGTACACCCAGCGCCTCAGCGGCCATTTGGGCCAGCACAGTCTGGACCCCCATCCCCACGTCGCAGGCACCGCTCAGCACCGTCACCCGCTCTATCTCCCCCGAGTAGTCCAGAGCAAGTTCCACACCCACCGTGGACCTGTCGTCGGAGCCGAAGGAGTAGCCCACGTTCTTGAGGCCGCAGGCCACGGCTATGCCTCGTCGCTTGTGCGGCGCCGACGCCGGACCCAGGTCGGGTCTGATCCAGTGTCCCTGCTCTTCCCTCCAACCTGCCGCCACGGCGGCCTCGCGCAGCGTCTCTCTGATCCCCACACCCTGGGGCATCGCGTGCCCCGTCAAGCCGATGGAGCCATCCCGGAACAGGTTCTTCATCCTCAGTTCTACGGGATCCATGTCCAGCGCCTCGGCCAGCTTGCTCATCTGCATCTCATAGATGAAGGCCGCCTGTGTAGTCCCGAACCCCCTCATGGCCATGGTGACGGCGTTGTTGGTGTAAACCGCGTAGGCGTCCACCTTGGCATTGGGCACCACGTAAGGTCCAGCGCAGAAGCTGGTGCCCGCCTCGATCACCGGTACGCTCGTGGAAGCATAACCTCCCGACTCGCAGATGATCTCGATCTCTACCGCCGTAAACTTGCCATCGTTGGTAGCGCCCGTTCTGTATTTCACGTACCACGGGTGACGCTTTCCCGTCGTGATCATCACCTCTGACCGGTCGAAGACCATCTTCACCGGACGGCGAACGCAATAGGCGCACAGAGCCAGCAGGTGCTGTACGTGCATGTCCTCGCGCCCACCGAAGGCTCCCCCAATGGCGGGCACGATCTCTCGTATCTGCTCCTGGGGAAGGTCCAACATAGGGGCGATCTGCCGGAGGTCATGGTCGGGCCACTGGGCCGACGAGATCACGGTCACCCGATCCTGGTCATCAATGTACCCTATCCCCGCGTCGGGCTGCATGTAGACGTGCTCCACGTACGGGGTCGCGTAGTAGCTCTCCACCACCACGTCCGCCTCGGCAAACCCCTTCTCCCAGTCCCCTTTGCGGATCTTGATGTGTCGGAAGACGTTGCTGTCGCCCAGCTCGTCGTGCACGAGAGGTGCGTCTGGCTTCATGGCCTCGCGGGGGTCGCTAACCACCGATAGCGGCTCATACTCCACCTGCACCAACCGGCGCGCCTCCTCAGCCACCTTTTCGCTCTCTGCGACCACAATGGCTATGCGATCACCGAGCCCGCGCACCTTGTCTCTCTCCCCCACCAGCACCGGCTGGTCGGGAATGATGATCCCGTACTCGTTCACAGGTACATCGCCGGCGGTGATGACCTTCACCACGCCGGGCAGAGCCTCCGCCTGGGAGGTGTCTATCTTGAGCACACGGGCGTGAGCATACTCGCTCCATACCACCTTGGCGTGGAGTTGACCGTCCATGTCGAAATCCTGAGGGAACTTCCGGCTCCCCCTCACCTTGGTGGCGGCATCCTTCTTCGGCACGCTCTTTCCCAGGACCCTGGTGCTCATCCCGCACCTCCCTTTCCGGCCATCCGCTCCGCTGCCACCTCGATGGCCTCTATGATCTGATAGTAGCCGGTGCAGCGGCACAGGTTACCGGAGATGCCCTCCTTGATCTCCTCCCGTGTTGGCCGAGGGTTCTCGTCCAGCAGCGCCTTGGCGGACATGATCATGCCCGGGATGCAATAGCCACACTGAGGCGCGCTCACGTCCACGAAGGACTGCTGGATGGGGTGAAGCTCGCCATCTCGTGCCATTCCCTCGATGGTGGTTACCTCTCGCCCTTCAGCTTTGAGGGCCGGGTAGATACAAGAGGCAACAGAGAGGCCATCCACCAATACGGTGCAAGAGCCGCACTCCCCCTCACCGCAGGAGATATTGGTGCCGATCAGGCCCAGCTTGTCACGCAGAACATTGGCCAGAAGGTCCCCAGGCTCCAGCTCAACTGTAACCTCCTGGCCGTTAAGGATCATGCTAAGCGTTGGCATTCGTGCCCTCCTCTCCAGAGGCTGCTGCTACGGCTCGAGTCAGCGCCCGCCGCACCAGGATCGCTACCATGCTTTTCCGATACTCGGCGCTGCCTCGCAGCAGAGAGTACCGAGGTTCTGCCGCTTGAGAAGCGACTCCCGCCGCCTCCGCGATGGAGGCCTCGTCGGCCTTGCGTCCCATGAGCCCTTCAGCCGCCTCCGTGGCGACGAACGGCGTCGTCGCCACGGGACCTATGGCGATCCGCGCCCTCTCAACTTTGCCGCCGTCCAGCCTCACCACCACGGCGGTGTTGAGAATGGGCAGGATGAGAGCGCGCCGCTTGGCCAACCGCTCGAAGGCCCCACCTTCCCCATCCGCCAGAGCACGAAACCGTACTTGGGTGATCATGGCCTCGCAGGAATCAACCGTACAGCGCCCCACTCCAGCGTAGAGATTGGCGATGGGAGTCCATCGGCGTCCGGTCCGCTCCGCCACCTCTGCCTCGGCGCCGAGAGCGAAGAGGGCCATGGCCCCGTCGGCGGCGGGCAAGGCGTTCACCACGTTGCCCACTAGCGTTCCCACGTTTCGAATCTGCGGCCCGCCCACCGAACCGCTAGCCTCGGCCAAGACGCCCGCTCCAGCGCGGATCAAAGGCGAGGTCGCAACCTGGGCGTGGGTTACCAGCGCCCCGATGTATACCAAGCCATCTCGCTCCTCCACGTGGTCCAGGCCCGGGATGCGCGTGATGTCCACCATCACCCTGGCTGGAACTCGTCCACGCTGGCTCTGGATGGCCAGGTCTGTCCCTCCCGCTATGATCCTGGCCTCACCCCCATGCAGAGCCAACATCTCCAGGGTCTCGTCCACGGATCGAGGAAAGAGGTACTCATCCCACATCTTCCATATCCCCTTCTTGTCAAGCAGTCGTCATAGCCTGCACCCCTCGGCATCGCATGCCGCCTAGGGCTGCAACCTGAATCCAGGCTCCAGAAGCACGGCTACAGTGGCGAAATGCTATTATCGAGAATCGGCCGAGGGTGGATCCGGGGGTCTCTGCCGGCAGCCCCGGGCAATGCCGCACAGGCGATCGCGCTCCCAGTGAGCAGAACAGCTATGACGACAGGTGCTGACTTCTGTGTCATCGGATTCTCCTCGCATGACACATGGAGTGACCACTTCGCGGACCACGCAGACATCTCAGGGCGAGGCACGCCGTGAGGTGTGGAGCGCACCTGCTACCAGACATATTGTATCACCAGAGGGGAGCGAAGGCGAGTCCTGTGAATGAGGGCTGCAGGGGCTATCTGAGTGGAGGGCATCGAGATGGCGCGTCAGTGGCGAAGACGTGCGCTTGGTGATAACATCGCCGCGCAGTACCGAAGTCATCTCGGCAGAAGCGTCTCCGAGGGATGGAGCAATGTCTCAATACCGCAGGGCACTACTAGTGATCGTCCTCACGCTGGCCGCTAATGTATCGGCCTGCGACATACGAATCCTGCCCCAAGGCGGGACATCAATGCCAGAGACCACTCTGCCTCACGCCACTCCACGGTCAACGGTGGCGCCTCCCACGTCTACACCACCGGTGGCCACACCGACCCAAACCGCAACCATGACTGCCCTACCCACGACCCCGCCATCACCCTACCCACCGGGGCCTATCATCCTCTCCCATTCTGACTACGACGTCGCTCACACAGTCACCCTGACCAACGCAGGGCCGGGCACCGCCAGCCGTCTCACTCTGTGGGTGGCGCTGATCACGACTCTGGAGCCGTATCAGCAGCTGCTCTCGAGCCAGTTCGAGCCTTCGGAGGTCGCACTGGTGGAAGACGAATACGGCAATCAGTACGCCCAATTCGAGTTCCACGATGTGGGCCCCGGTCAGAGCGTTGTGGCCAGCCTGACGTACCAGGTCAGAGTCAACGAGTTGACCTACGACCTCTCAGACTGCACTGGGGAAGTACCTGACTTCTTCCTGGAGCCGGAGACCTACGTGGAATGCGACGACGAGGAGGTTCAGGCCTTGGCCGACGCGATGTCGCAGGATCAAACCTCCCCCTGCCACACCCTGGAGGTTCTGTATGACTACGTCCGGGAGCACATCACCTACACTCGATACGAGACGGCAGACCGTGGAGCGGTGTGGGCTCTTCAGCACCGCACCGGCGACTGCACGGAGTTTGCCGACGCCCTCTTGGCCCTCAGCCGCGCAGCCGGGATCCCCGCGCGCTTCTTGGAGGGCGTTACCTACCGTGAGGGCAGGAGCGCGGACCTGGGCCAGACCAAGCATGATTGGCTGGAGGCGTATCTCCCCGGTCATGGTTGGGTGCCCCTCGATCCCACCTGGGGCCGATTCCGAAACAAGAGGGATGCCTACTTCGCCCGCATCAGCCCCGATCACATCGTCGTCACTGTGGGCAGAAACCTATCCACCTTGATGGTTACCACTACTTCTACTACACGTGGTCCGGGGCAGAGGTGAGCATCTCCCATCAGGAACAGTGGAGCGTGTCTCTGGCGGACTAGCGCTGGGTGGAAACCTGCGTGGCACGTTACCGCACGAAGCGATGGCCGCAATTGGGGGAGCGTGGCTCTCCTCTGGGGTTGCCCAGCCACATGTCCCTGAGGAGCAAACGGCCCTCCTCATCGAATGAAAAGAGGCCGCTGCCGTCCTCGTCATCGGGAACATGGTTGATCTCTATGATGACCAGACCGAGGGTGCCCTGAGCGGAATTGTATTCGTGCGTCGTCCAGTGTCAATATGAAGAAACTATGCTAGAGCCAGTGGACGGAGTCCCAAACGCGCATATTGTGGCAAGCAGGATTCAGTCCCGGCAACTACGCGAAGCTTACGACCTCCACAGACCGTTCGACCGCGAGGTTTTCTCGATGAAGTTTGAGCCGCTCAATCTCGTGGAGCGTCTCTGCTGTCAGGTAGCTTTCTCCGCAATGTGGACAACTCACGACTGGGATGTTCTCCATCAGCAGGAGATCCTTTCCATCGCCGTATGTTCTGACCATCCTGCGGATGCGCGCTCCCTCTTTTCCACAGATGTCACAGATCATCTCACGCTCTCCCGTCGCTACAGCACGTATACTGTGATGATGACTAGCTTGCCGGTCGGACTCAGTTTGGTGATCACTTCCACCTCGCGTGCATCGACCGTTTTCCCCCTGACCCGATACTTCCATTCGCCCGCATCAGCCCCGATCACATCGTCGTCACCGTGGGCAGAAACCTATCCACCTTGGATGGTTACCACTACTTCTACTATACGTGGTCCGGGGCAGAGGTGAACGTGTCCCACGATTCCTGGTGGGATGTATCCCGGGCGGACTAGCGCCCACCGGGAACCTGCGTCGCACGTTACCGCACGAAGCGATGACCGCAGTTGGCGGATCCTGTCCCTCCCCACGGGCTGCCCAGCCACATGTCCCTCAGGATCAAACGTCCCTCCTCATCGACTGAGAAGAAGCCACTTCCGTCCACGTCATCGGGAACGTAGCTGCCACCTTCGACGACGAGATCAAGCGTGCCCCGCGTGAGGTCGTATGCGTACATTCCCCGATAGTCGACGCTTATCTCAAAGGGCATCCAAGTGGCGGCGAAGCTGCCATCGGCACCAAAACGCAACTCGCCGATAGGCTCCTCCGGGATGATTTCCGTCCCTCTGCCACACACCAACTGAGCCTCCTCCCTCCACAAGCCCACAAGGGGGTTATCCTCGGGAGTGTAAACGTGCACCTCGATCAAGACGATTCGTTGCCCGTTCTCCACATCGGCACTGACGGTGAACACGCTCCCGCTCGGCGTCCCGTCGTCCACAGCAAGAGCCGCAGTCTGCGCGTCGATGCTGGCGCCCTGCGTGGGCTCCACCGACCAGGTGGCACAGCCCTCCACGGGCTCAAGGATGTAGCAGCACTCTATGACGCCGAGGGAAGACTCACGAGTCTCTCCCGGGAGCATCTCCACGGTCTGGTCCATGGGATTCATGGAGAGCGTCAAGCGCTCCAGCGTATCCTCGTCAAGGACCACGGTCCATTCTGTCTCGGCGCTAGGCGTGGTAACCGCGCCAAACGGCGGGAGCGTATCGCGAATTCACGGAGGCAGGCAGGAAGTCGTCACTATCAGCATCAGCATCAAGATTGGCACCAGGAGTGCTCGCTTCACTGCTTCCCCTCCTCCAGGGTGTGGCACACGGTATCGCTCAGATGACCAGGATAGCTCCTACCCTCAATTGTAGCATGGATGCGGAATGCTGTCGAGACCTCCGGTGAGGGAGACAATCCAACCAGCAAAGAAGACGGCCCCTTCCAAGTCAGCCGGAAGGGGCCGTCGGTGATCTCAATCTGGTAGGCCGATTCAGTGACCGCTGCCGTGTCCACCGTGTTTCGGAGTATGTGTAGGCATGGGCTCATCCGGGGGCGCCGGCGATGATTCGCCCTGGGGATCGAGTCTATCCTCATTGTGGTCCGGATGGTCTCGTTGGGACCGATCGGCATCGTTCATCGGCGACGGGGTCATGGTCGGCGTGAGGGTATGGGTCGCCGTCGGTGATAGTTCGTTATGCGGACCAGGCGTACCTTCGTGCCGCTGCTGGTGCTCCTCTCGGGATCGCTCTGCTTCGTTCATCGGTGACGGCGACGGTGACAGTTCCCCGTGCGGGCCAGGCGTACCTTCGTACGCGTGCTGATGCTCCTCTTGATACCGCTCCGGATCGTTCGTCGCTGTCCCCATCATCGCAGGCATTGGGGTCTGCATCGGCGGCGACAGTTCGTCGTCCGGCCCAAGCATCCCTTCGTGGCGGTGCTGATACTGTTCCCGGTAGCGGTCAGGGTCGCTCAGACCAGCGCTGACCGCCTCCTGAGCGCACTCCATCACCTGGGAAGCCTGACGGAGCCTGGCCTGGTTCTCTTCCCCAGCACCGGTTCCGGCTTGGTCCAGCACCCGCAGATGAGCCTTCGTTCTTCCCATCACGCGCTCCAGCAGCGCGGGCACATCCTCAGGCCGAGCATGGGCGATCTCCACCATCGTCTGTTCCATCTGCCGCGTCATGCGTGCCAGCACAGTATCAGGGATGACTTCGCCCTGGTTCGCCAGTTTCTCCATCTCCTCGACTCGCTCGCCCGCGTAAGTCATCGACAACTCTGCCCGATCGGCGGGATCCGTGCTCAACAGCAACTTGACGTCTTCCGAGATCAACTTCACCGGGTACAGAAGGTCACCCGGCAGACTATCGCCGGCGAGGACTACACCCCCTCCAGCGCCAGTCATAGCTATCGCAATCGCCATCACCACGGCCATCACTTTGTAAGCGAACAACAGACTCATCTTGCGTCTCCTTTCAGGCCTTGTCCTTTCTTCTGGCTCAGTCGCGTAGAGAGGGCGACCAACTGCCCGGGCCTTCAAACGATCGGCCTCGGCGAGCATCCGTTCTCGACCGGTAGCCAGTCCGGCCGGTGGAGGAGGCACTTCACGATAGAGTTTCTTCAGTTGACGTTCCAGGTCTTCGTACATCGGCGTGCTCATACTTCTTTTCTCCCCAGGATGCGTCGTAGCGACGCCAGGGCTCGGTGCTGGAGGGCCTCTACAGCCCCAGTGGATTTCTCCATGATCTGCCCCGTCTCGGCCGCTGTCAGGCTTTCGCCGAAGCGGAGGGCTAGCACCTCCTGCTGATCCGGTGTCAACCGGCCAACCGCTGCCCGGAGCCGCTCGCCAGCCAGCCCCTCCTCCGCTGTGACGGCTGGATCCACATCCGATGCCGCCAACGAATCATCCACGGGCTGGACCGGCATCGGTGGCTGACGCCGATAGTGATCCACCACCAGGTTGTGGGCGATGCGATAGAGCCAGGCGCTGAACGATCCGCGCCAAGCCCGCTCGTTGCGAATCGAGCGCAACACCCTCAGAAAAAGCTCACTAGTTAGGTCTTCCGCCACAGCGGGATCACTCACCCGACGGTAGATGTAAGAGTACATCCGGGAAGCGTATCGGTCGTACAACTCAGCCAAGGCCTCGGCGTCGTACGCCCTCGCTCGCTCCAGCAAGGGCCTTTCTTCTGTCACGTGACTCTCTTGCCCTCTCTCACTACATAAGACGCAGAAGTGGCCAAAACCATACGGCCTCCCGTACTCCTGTTCACGATTCCCCCCAACCAGCACCCGTCACACACGCACAGCGTCCGACGGGACCACTACCTGCACTCGATAGGGGGCCTGGCAGGCACGCGCCCCCACCTCATCATACCACGCATGCAATAACACAAGGGTAATCTGAAGGAGATCCCTTCGCGCTGGCGTCACAGAAAGGGAGCGGTCTGTGCAGCGACGCACCCTCCCGCTCCCTGATGAAAAACCTCAGCGCACATTCCATGCGAGCACAGGTGCAAGTAGAACAAGGTCCTAGCGCGCCGCATGTCAATCTGGCTGGTTTCTAGCCGATGATGATATCCTCCAGACGTCTCTTGGGCACGTGGTGGACGCCTTCGCTGTCCCGCCAATACTTGACGTCCCCGTCTGGCTCCAGTACCTCGACCACCACCTTCTCCCTGGGCTTGCCCAAGGCCAGGACGATGAGGATCTCGTAGCGGTCCGGTATCTCGAGGGCCTCGCGAAGTCTCTGCGTCCGTATGGCAGCGACAATGCAGCCGCCCAAGCCCTTCTCTCTGGCGCCAAGCAGTATGTTCTCGGCGGCTATCCCCTGATCAAAGGTGAAGGACTTCCTTATCTCTGTGTCCCCAAGCACAATGATGTACGCCGAAGGCTTTTCCCCCTCAGGCGGGCCGGGCCAGTCCTTGAGATAGGCAGCCCAGGTGAGGTGAAGAAAGATCAAAGCATTGTCTTCAGGCTCCCATGACAGAATGTACTTGTAGGGCTGCAGATTGTGCCCCGAGGCGGCGAGCCTCGCCAGATCAACCAACTCCCTAAGCGTCTCTTCGTCTATGGCGTGATCCTGGTAGAACCGCCGATAGCTTCTGTTCGTCCGCACCAAGTCCTTGAGCATTCTAGCCTCCTAGGTAAGAATGATCTATGACTGGGAATAGCGCCGAAGCGAAGTTGAGGTGATGGTAAACGAGGCCTTTGTTCTGGTCAAGGCAGAGCCATCTTCGGCGCAGGTGCCAGCCGCAGGCGACGGAACACCCACGGCGCACCCAGGGTTGCCCACAGTCCGATGATCCCGAAGCCGAGGAAGCGAAAGACAAGGTAGAGCGACGATCCCTCACCAGGAAACACCACCTTGAGTCCCGCATATAGCAGGACCACAACCACCCCGCCAATGAGGAAACGTAGAACTCGCTGCCATAGAGACCCGTGGGCACTGAAGTCCACGTACCGGTACGCTAGCACAAGCCCCAGGCCCGCCCCTGCCAGGGTTCCCATCGCTGTGGCAGTGTTCTTCGCGGGATAAATCAGAAAGAGGAACGCTGGCATACCGAGGGCCAGCAGCAACTGCCAGTGCAGCTCCAATCCGGCGAGCCACCTCTCCACTCCCGGTAGTACAGCCAGGTAAACAGCCAGCGAAAGACCGCCCACCGCCCAACCAGCCAGCACATCTGCGGGGAAGTGAACCCCCAGGTAGATGCGCGAAAGCCCTATCAAGGCCATCAGGGAAATGGCCACACCCCAGAACCAGCCCTTGCATGTCCAGGCGGCCATGGCACCCCACGCCACGACGGCCAGCTGCGCGTGGCCGCTCGGCAGACTGTATCCCTCCGCCGATGTGAGTTGCAAGCTCGGATCAAGATCAAACGGTCGTGGCTGGTGGACCAGGGCCTTCAGACCGAGGTTCAGATAGCTCGACAGCAGGAGGAAGACGCCTACCCGGGCGCCGAGTCGCAGGTCAACGCACCAGAAGAGCAACGGCAGGAGGAGGAGGTGAAACTCTGGTTCGCCGAGAAAGGTGACGGCGCCGAAGAAGACATCCAGAGCGGGATCGATTTGCTGGACCGCGGCGATCAGATCGAGACTCCACTGAGTGAGAGGATCCACCTGGTGTCCTTCTTGCTCTTCCGCGCCATGATCGAAGCATTGGCGTCGGATGTGGTCTTGGCGCGCAGTGCACTATAGCACAGCGAACCGCAGGCCGCAAACTCTCCGACGGGTCATGGCGCTAGTCTGGCGTGACCGGTAGCCTGCAACGTGCTCGGTCCCTGAGTCGCACGACCAGACTCCCGCAGCCGTCAGATCACCACTTGTTCTCGACAGCCATCCAGGCAGATGGTATAATCTCGTTAGGCCACCTGTGCACGACAGCGGCCCCTATGCCGACCTTGGTTGTCTCAAACGAAGCGTAGCCAGTGGAATACCATAAGATGACGATCCTTCGCGCCACGGACGATGCGAGCTACTGATCTGTTGTGGAGGTATCACCATGCAACCTTTCGAGAAACTCGGCGCTTTCTACCTGGGTCAGGAATACGATCTCTCCAAGGGCAAAAGGCTCGACCGCCTGGTGATGTACGACGCCCGTGACCTGACCACTCACGCCGTATGCGTGGGCATGACGGGCTCTGGCAAGACCGGCCTCTGCATAGACCTACTCGAGGAGGCAGCCATAGACAGCGTCCCCGCTATCATGATCGATCCCAAAGGCGACCTCACCAATATGCTTCTCACTTTCCCCGAGCTACGCCCTGAGGACTTCGAGCCCTGGGTCAACGTGGACGACGCCCGGCGCAAAGGCATGAGCGTCGGCGAGTACGCCAAGCATATCTCAGATACCTGGCGCAAAGGTCTGGCTGATTGGGGACAGGGACCAGACCGCATCCGTATGCTGAAAGAGAGCGCGGACTTCCGCATCTACACCCCAGGCTCGGACGCCGGCCTACCCGTGTCCATTCTGGCCTCTCTGGCGGCCCCGGTCCTCAATTGGGACAAAGAAGAGGAACTCCTGCGCGAACAGATCCAGGGCACCGTCAGCGCTCTGCTGGGACTCGCCGGTATCGACGCCGACCCCTTGCAGAGCCGCGAGCATATTCTGCTATCCCACATCTTCGAGCACTTCTGGCGTCAGGGCCTAGACCTGGACCTGACTGGCCTCATAGCCGCCATCCAGTCTCCGCCAGTGCGGAAGCTGGGCGTCTTCGACGTCGACACCTTCTTCCCCGAGAAGGAACGGTTCGGCTTGGCGATGTCATTGAACAATATCATCGCCGCCCCTAGCTTCGAGACCTGGCTAGAGGGCGAACCGTTGGATGTCTCCCACCTGCTCTACACGCCCGATGGCAAGCCCAGACACAGCATCTTCTACATCGCCCACCTCAGCGACGCGGAGCGGATGTTCTTCGTTACCCTGCTGCTGGAGCAGATCGTGACCTGGGTTCGGCAGCAGTCAGGAACCACCAGCCTCCGTGCCCTCCTCTACTTCGATGAGGTCTTCGGCTTCTTCCCTCCTGTCGCCGAACCGCCGTCCAAGCGACCTCTGATGACCCTGCTCAAGCAGGCGCGAGCTTTCGGCTTCGGTGTCGTGCTTACCACCCAGAACCCGGTGGATCTCGACTACAAGGGCCTCACCAACGCAGGCACCTGGTTCATCGGCAAGCTCCAGACGGAGCGAGACAAGATGCGGGTCCTCGACGGGTTGGAGTCCGCCAGCGCCGAGGCCGGTGGCGCCCTTGACCGCAAACAGCTCGACCGCACCATCTCAGCGTTAGGCTCCCGTGTGTTCCTGCTACACAACGTCCACGAAGACCACCCCCTCATCTTCCACACACGTTGGGCCATGAGCTACCTTCGCGGCCCGCTGACCCGCAGCCAGTTGCGCAAACTGATGGCTCAGACCAAGCCAGAGGTTCCCCCGGTCACACCCGCCCCTTCGCGCGGTCCTGCTGTGCGCCGTGAAGTGACGCCTGCACTTACCACTGACAAGCCTGCTGGTTATGGTAGCATCCCTCCTGCCTTGTCCCCCGACGTTTCCCAGGTGTTCCTGCCGCTGCGCCTGAGGAAGAAGAAGGCTGTCTCGCAACTGGAAGAAGAGCTAGGCAAGGCCGTGGAAGCGACCGAGACCTCGCTGGTCTACGAGACATGCTTGCTGGCTCTGGGCAGTGTCAGTTTCGTGGACCGCAAGTGCAAGGTGGACGAGACTGAGGACGTCGGTCTCCTCCTCGGACCGGAGGACTTGGGCGCCGTCGTCTCCTGGGAGGATGCCGACCCCGCAGAGCTGGACGTGAACGAACTAGAAGACGAGCCCGAGCGGAACGCCGTGTTCGGTCCCATTCCCCCCGAACTCAGTACGGCTTCCAAATTGAAGGCCCTCAGCAAGGACTTCGCCAACTACCTCTACGATGAGGAACGGCTGAACCTCCAGCACAACCCGAAGCTCAAGCTCTACAGTGAGCCGGGCGAGTCAGGGAAAGAGTTCAAGATCCGGGCGCAGCAGGTCGCTCGTGAGCACAGAGACGCGGAGGTGGACAAGCTGCGGGACAAGTATCAGAAGAAGCTCGATCGCCTGGCAACTCGGCTTTCTCGCGAGGAGCAGGAGTTGGCCGAGGACCGGGACGAATACGAAGGGCGCAAGAGCGAGGAACTGCTTTCTGCAGGTGAAACCTTGGTCGGGATGTTGGGGATCTTCGGCCGCCGCACCTCGAGGGGTCTATCCACTGCCGCTCGCAAGCGCAGGATGACCACCAAAGCCAGAGCGGACATTGTTGAGTCCGAGGAAGAGATCGAGCGCCTGGAGGCCGAGATCGAGGAGATGCGGCTGGAGATGGAGCAGGACGCCGAGGCCATCGCCGAGAACTGGGGCGAAGTCGCAGAGGAGATCGAGACCTACGCCGTCAAACCTCGCCGCAGCGATGTGGAAGTCCGACTGGTCGCTCTTGGCTGGGCGCCCCACTGGGAGATCGCACACCGCTCTGCGCGTGGAAAGCTCACTCACGACCGCGTGCCGGCTTGGAGCTAGTCGGACCGAACACAGAAGAGAGGCAAGGGAGTAACTTCCCTCACTCCCAGTTCACTGTTGGGTGCTCACATTGAACTCCGGATCAAGGAGGAACCTGTCCGATTCGAAGTACGAAGCCTCTACTTACAGGTCGGACTATCACTGACTTGCCAATCTGAATGTCCCCAGATCCACCTGGGAGGGGGCATCCTCGTCGAGCAGGAGCCAGTCGTTCTCATACTGGAGCATGTACCCCTCAGCGCCGAGAACTACGCCGAAACTCTCTCCGCGGGGTATGGGCACACGGAGCACGAATCTCCCTTCCCGGTCCGTTGCGGCGTAGCTGAACGTCTGCTCCTCTGCGAAGTCTTGCAGGAACTCCTCTACAGTGACGTCCGGTTGAACCACCACGAAGAGCGCCCCTTCAATCCCTCGACCCGTGTCGGCGGAGACGATGGTGCCGCTGACGGTCACCCCATCCGCGTCCTCGTCGTCATCGGGCAAGACAACCGGGGTTTCCTCGTCGCCGTCGAAAAGCGCCACCAGAGAATAGGGCTCGGTCAGGCTGTAGCCGCCATACGTAGTCACCGCCACATAGTAGGTACCAGTTGTCCGAGGCTGATACTCGATATGCTCGCTGTTGGTCGTCCCCCACGAGTAGTCGAGGGTTTCCCCATCCTCATCCACCAGGAAGAGATCATAGTCTGATCGCCAGTTGATGTTCCTCAGGTCAATAATGATGAGCTCCGTGGTCTCCACGTCGATATAGTAGACGTCAACATCATCCTCCGAGGCGATGTAGGCCTCATACACCTTCCCTGACTCCAGCGGACCAGAGGCTTGCTGAATGGTCTCGTTGGGCTCATGGGCGTCCACATCCTCAGGCGGCTCCTGTTCCTCGGTGAGATACTCCACCAGGTTAATCGGTCGCAGCTCGTTCAGTTGCCCGATCGACACCGGCGTGTCGTTTTCATCAATGATACCATCGCCATTGGTATCGACGATGCGACGCGCTTCCGCCGCTCCCAGTTGGGTTGGCACACCGATTATCTCGCCGTTGGCGTTGACCCCCGTTCCTCCACTGTTCCCGCCAGCGATGGTGGTATCGGTGCGGATCCAGGTGCGTATCACTTCACCATCTGCCAGTTCCGTGGTCTCAAATCCGCTCACTCGCCCGCTGGTGAAGGTGATGTAACCCTCCCCGATGGTGGGGTAGCCGAAGATGTACAGTTCGTCCCCCAGGTGCACTTCGTCCGAGTCGCCCATCTTCACACGCGTGAGGTTGAAGTCATCAGCATCTACCGGATTACCGGTCAGGTCAGTCGTGATCTGGAGCAGAGCCAAGTCCAATTGATGGTCATACGCCACCACCTCAGCGAAATACATCGGCGTCGGCGGGCGATCCTCCCTGGTGGTCAGGGCGATGATCAACGCATCCATGGGTGCCCCATCCAGCCCCACCTGGTCGAACATGTCCGTGGCAACGTGGGCGTTGGTCAGAATCAGCCCGTTGCCGGATATGATAGTCCCGGAACCACCCCACACGGGCACCAGCTCCCCTCCGTCCCGGATACAGGAGACGACGTCCACCGCCCCTCTCATGATCTCTTGACGCAGCGTCAGTGTTAGACCTTCTTGACCTGTGGCGCTTCCTGCCATGGTCACGAGCGGTATCAGTATCGCTATCAAGCAGCCTGCCTTGAACACGTTCTTCATCCCTTGGCCCCCCTAGTTGAATTCCACACTGGCGAGAATGGTGTTGAAGGTCCCCTCCTCCTGGGCGAAATTGGTCGACTCTGCAGCGACGGTCAATACATATGCTTCGTCCTGATGAATGACGACCCAATCAACCGCCTCTACCACGACCGGGACGGCTTGCTGAAGGATGCCCGCAGGCTGGGTCACGTAAGCATAGGTCACTTTGCTGGCCTCTATCCCATCCAGCGTCGCGGGATCCACGCTCAAAACGCGATAGCCGGTCAGTTCCTCGGCCCTCTGCACTGACATGGTGACCACCAACTCCCGAGGCGTAAGCGGAAAATCAGGATTCAGTTCCCTCGCGGCCACGGAAAACGCAGGCTTGAAAACCCCCTCTGCCCTAACATCGCTGACCGTGAGGAGGGCGCCCTTGTTGACCTTCTCCAGCCAATCAGCAGGATAGCGCAGACTCACCACGCCATCGTCGCTGGTGAAGGACACCGTCTGCCCCTGGACCCAGCTCTTCAGCACCCAGCCGAGGATCAGCGCCACAATGACCAACACGATGACCAACAACTCGTCCAGCCACCCCTTCAACGGAGCGGCCCGACCAACCGACCTGGTTGCCTCCATCCCTACTCTCCTTGTTATGCTACGTGCCCGCCCCGATCATCTCAGCGCGCCCCGCGCTCTCTGCGGTGAGCGACTGCCGATCAGGCCTCAGCCAGCGTGGCCTGGTTTGCTCTACGCATCAACCAGAAGAGGGCCGCGAGAATGATCAGGGCGATCAGGGTGGCCACGATCAAGCCATTCCACGGGTTGAACTCCAGGCCCCGCACCATCGCCAGGTCTCTCACGAAGATGAAAAGCCCGTTCAGAACTGCCGCCAACGCCAGCCCGCAAGGCATCCACCAGACAGGCTTGCCCTCGAACTTGTCCTGGGCCAGGAAGTAGCCCACTATTCCGGCGAAGCTGGCCTGAGCCAGGGAGGTGATGACCATGCGGATAACTCCCACTGAAAGGTCAACGCCGGCGTTCGAGACAACGTAGTGGATGTTGAGCATAGTGGCATACCCCAGACCTGCCGCCGTGCCGTAGATGATACCGTCTATCCGCTCGTCGAACTCCGCGCTGTCAAACAGAGTGTAGCGAACCGCTGCGTACTTCAGAAACTCCTGAATGAACCCTATGACCAGGATGCCTCCGACCAGGTGCACCAAAGGGCTCTCGTACAACCACTCCCTCACCTGGAACAGGTCATTGACCAAGGGTATACCCACCGCCCCGGCCAAGAGGGCCCCCAGTACGAAGATACCAGCCACGTACCTTTTGGGCTCCGGCTCCAGCCGATCCTGCAAGTAGAAGAAGACCAGCCAGAGAACCGCTGGCACCAGCGACAACACAACACCAGCGACAACAAGCGAGCGCCCCTCCAGGGTCGGTTGGGCGAAGCTGTCTATGCCGACCACTAGCAAGACGAAGCCCACCAGCGCCGCTACCAGCGCCCATCCCGACTGCCATAGGTGACCTCGCCCACGGGTCACCTTGGCATAATGCTCGTCACAGTAAAGGCGTCTGCCGATGCTCCTCGCCCCCTCCTCTAGGGGCCTCTGGCAGACGCAGCAAACGCGTACGCTCATTGTGCGTGACCTCCCTTCGTCGGCACACTCTCGGAACCTCCAACGGTTGAGCGATTATACTCCACCGCGGTGGACTGGACAAGGCAAGGGACTCAGTTCAAACAGCGCAGGGGCACGGCATGCCGTGCCCCTGCACGATCTCTTCGCGAGATTGAATGACTTTGTCGTTGTCTTTCACCGAGTTGCAGGCGTTTTCTACCTCTTAAATCCCCTCCCCAAAGATCCCAAAGCCCAGACTAGCCGGGC